>CAZWWW010000097.1:0-8691 GCA_964637715.1 uncultured Phycisphaeraceae bacterium
GAGCGTGCGCAGCGCGTCACCCTCATCAATCGCTCGACCCGCTCGCGTAACGCCCTCGCGCAGATCGCCCGCGACGCCCGCCACCACAAGAGCCGCCCCCGCGTTCATCAATGCGTGATCGCGCGGCGCACCGGAGGTTCCTTTGAGAATATCGAGCACGACCGCGGCGCTCTGCTGCGACGATGAAACACGCAGCGCATCGAGCGAAGCCGGTTCCAAACCCGCATCGTCGGGGCTTACCGTGAATCGATGCAATACGCCGTCTTTCACCTCGACCACAATCGTCGTTCCGGTGATGGTGACGTCGCACAGTCCCTCGCCATGCACGACCCAGGCGTGCTCGGTACCCAGCGAGGCAAGCACCTCGGCCAGTTTCTCGGTCAGTTCCGGTCTGGGGACGCCGAGCAACTGTCGACGCGCTCCGGCGGGATTCGTCAGCGGTCCCAGGAGGTTGAAAATCGTTCGCACAGGCAGCGCCTGTCTGACCGGGGCGGCATGGGACATGGCCGGGTGAAGTCGACGGGCGTTGAGGTAGCCGATGTGCGCTTCGATCAACGCACGTTCCACCGCCGGGACCGGTGCATCGACGTCAATACCCAGCAGCGTCAACACTTCCGTACTGCCGCTGACGCGCGTGGTCGAACGGTTCCCGTGCTTGGCTACGATCGCTCCGGCGGCGGCGGCGATAATCGCGGCGGTGGTGGAGACGTTGAAGGTGCTCACCCCGTCGCCTCCGGTTCCGCAGGTATCGATACAGCCGGCGTCGCAACGAACGCGGACCGCCCTGGCGCGCATCGCCTCGGCGGCTCCGACGAGCTCATCCACGGATTCACCCTTGGTTGCCAGCGCGCCGAGCAACCCGGCTATGACGGTGTCCGGCAGGGCACCGGTCATGATGCGGTCGAACACCGCGCGGGTTTGCGCGCGTGTCAGATCACCGCCTTGGGTGATCGTCTCAAAGATGGCGGCGAGGTCAATCGACATGGGTATCACCGAGCAAAGCCACGCGGCGCCGCGCATTGATCGCGCGGTTCGGCACGAACGACGTCAATCAAAAAGCAGATAGCGACAGGCGGGGCGCGCAAAACCCGCAAACTCTCTTTCGACGAATTCATACTCCGGCGCGTCCCAGTCATCCCCGTAATGATAAAGATACATAGTCCGGCGCACCGGTTCGGGCAACGTGCGCAGCTCCGAAAGCAGCGCGTGGACGGGCTCAGGCTCGTCATGCAACTGCACGTCGTGGAAGCTGATGGTCGCCGGTGCGATATATTGATCGATCATCCGGCGGTCGAAGCGCGTATCACCTGAATAAAACGCCGTGCGTCCCGACTGCCGATCCGTGATGCGCACCGCATAGCTGGGCCAATCAAAACGGCGATGAATGCGGATGTGATCCGTCTGAACGAACGAGAACGCGAACCGATCGAGCAAGGTAAAGGGCTCAGCGTCCTCATCGTCGATCGCCCCAAGCGCGTAGGGTTCGAAATAGTCATCCAGGGTCGCGGTTCGACCCGACAGCGCGCTGAGCCCGCCGCTGAGGCTGTGGGTCCATACGTCGGCAATCATCTCCTGCGTGGCGATCAGCCGTGTTCGCCGTTCGTCACCGCCGGCGCGCCGCGCGAAGACATGCCGTGTCATAGCGGCGAACTCTTCAATCCCCCCCACGTGGTCTGCGTGCTGGTGCGTCACCATCAGGTTGGCAATAGCCGGGTAGTTGATGCGACCCTCGACGTCGAGATACGTGAAGTCCGGTCGTTGCTTCAGCGCGTAGAGCGCGTCCGGACCGGTCATTCCGAAATCGATCAACAGCGTGTCGTCAGGTGCCGATTGTGACCCGGTACCGTCCGCCCACATCTCGACGAGTGCGTTGGATTGCCGGTTCCGTTTCGCAAACGCCGAACCGACGCCTAGGAATGTCAACGTGAGTTGGCCCATGTCGAATGAGACGCGCTGCCCCTCCGGTTCCCAAACAGGCGCGAAACCGAATCAATCACTTGTAAACAGTGGTGCCGCGTTCGTGTCATAAAGGCACCCATTGAAACACGTTGCGCCCGACCCGGAGTTGACACATCGGGTTGCTGTGGATCCTCGGTACCGGCAGGCGCAGTTGTACCGCAGTGCGCCGTAATCAGGATGAGTTCGCGCCCCCGGCTCCCGCCCCGGATTCTTCCAGTTCGGACGTCTGGCGGGCGCGTTCCCGAAGCGTATCCAAGGCTTCGCGCACCTCATGGGCCATGCGGGCGTTCGGGAAATCGCGAACCAACTCGAGCCCTGTCGACAACGCGTCGGACCAGCGCCGTTCATTGACGGCAAAACGAAACTGAACGCCAAGCTGCAGCAGCTTCTCTTTGAATACGTCGCGGGCGGAGTTGCGCAGGTTCTGAGCTTCTTCCGAAGACATGTATTGATCGAGCTCGCGCAGAATATCGATCGCATGATCCGTATCGCTACGGCGCACGGCGTCACCCCACGCGCGGCGCAGCGACTCCTTGTGCTGTTCACGCAGGAGCCTCATTCGCTCGGGCAATCGCTTAACGCGCGGCTCGTCGCCGAAGAGGCGGGTAAGGCGGTCGATCTCGGTCTGCGCTCGATCCCATTCGTAGGAGTCGAAATGGCTCTCGATCATTTCGATCGCTTCGGTCAACCGGGATTGGATGTGGTCGCTTCGGGCGTCGTCGAGCTCCTCGCGGATGCGATCGGCTTCGTCTTTGTACCCGAACCGATGCTCCATCTCGTCGATCAGCGACAGCGCCGCTTCCCATCGCTCGCTGCGAATATCACTACGAATCGCCGCCCGCAGGGCTTCGAGTTCCTCGTCACGGCGCGCTAACGATTTCGCTGCATCCGAGATTCTCGTGTTCTCCGCCACCGCTTCGACCTGTGCCAACTGCTTGGTAACCGAATCCTGAAGGTCGCGGAGCTCACTCAATTGCCGGTTCAGTGTCGACTCGATCTTCAGCAGCAGAGGCGCAAAGGTCATCAACACGACCATGAGCAGGAACACGAACACGCCCGCGCCCACCATCCAAACCGCGGCGTTGGACCCCTCGCCGGACAAACCGAGCCCGATCAGAATCAGCGATCCGATCAACGCGGTTACGAATACGGTCGTTTGAAGCCAACGGAGTTGTGAAAAGCGTCCGGGCGTTACGGACATGTCAATTCCTCGAAGATCGGACGGGTGGGACCGGGCGACAAACGTCGCGCCCGACCTTCACAGCGGCATGAGCCTCCGCCCCAGGGCTATGCCAATCTTATGAGCACCCCACGGGCCGTCAACAATACGTCTATCCAATCGTTCCCCATCCGGGGTGTCACACCACCGCGGCGTCGATGACCTCGCCAGACTCCGAACTCTGGCCCTGGGCTTCGGCCCGTTTCATCAGGAGGTCAAACCGAGTGAGATCCTGGGCGGTACGCTCCACTTCGAACGCGACAATCCGCAGAAACGCCAGGATCCCCGCGCCGCAGACCGCCACCCAGATTAGAATCGTCCACCCGTCCATCATCGCTCCACTTCGCTTCGACGATGGTCTATCGGCGGGATATGAGGCTGATAGGAACAGAGGGGCTCTGATTCGAGCCAAGCAGGCTGCTATGTGGCGCGCGCCCGACACGCCGAATCGATCCCCGAGCCAGGCCCGGACCGATCCGCCCTATCCATCAATGAAAGGAGGAGCCCGCCGAAGCGAACCTACTGGGCGTTGCGGTAGGCGATGAAGTCTTCGGTGAGCTGTTGGGTTATCGGTCCCGGCTTACCGTTGCCGATCATGCGCTTGCTCACTTCCGTGATGGAAACGACCTCTGCTGCGGTGCCCGTAGCGAAGCATTCGTCACAAACGTACAGATCGTGGCGAATAAGCGATTTCTCCTGGACCTCGATGCCTCGCTTGCGCGCCAGTTCGATGACCAGATTGCGGGTGATGCCTTCAAGGATGCCTTCGCTCGTCGGCGGGGTCATGATGATACCGTCGCGCACGAGGAAGATATTGTCACCCGTGCACTCGGCCACGTGCCCGGCGGCGGTCAGCATGATCGCTTCGTCAGCGCCTGCGTCCTGGGCTTCGAGCTTGGCCATGATGTTGTTCAGATAGTTGAGCGACTTGACCCGCGGGCTCGTGCTGTTGCTGTGGTTCCGCACAAAACTCGATACCACGCAGTGCAGCCCGCGCTTGTACACCTCAGGCGGGTAGAGGGCTATTTTATCGGCAATAATGAAAACGGTGGGGCAGGCGGTACGCTTCACCGAAATACCCAGCGAACCGACACCCCGCGTTACGACCAGCCGAACGTAGCCGTCCTGTGTTATACCGTTGGCACTCATCGTTTCGTGCATGGCTGCGGCGATTTGATCGGGGGTCATCGGAATGTCCAGCCGGATCGCCTTGCCGGACACGAATAACCGGGCGAGGTGCTCGCGTTCTTTGAACACCTTTCCGTTGTAGACCCGGATGCCCTCGAAGATTCCGTCGCCGTACAGCAAGCCGTGATCGAAGACGCTGATTCGCGCCTCCTCGACGGGTACGATCGCGCCATCCATCCAGATCTTCAAATCGGGTCGCGGGGCGAATGGGTTCGGTTTCATGGTTTGGGTTCCGGCTTCCAACAGGGTCATCGTACCACCTCACTTTCCGCGGCGTCGGTCGTCTCTCGCCCGCCCGGCGCCGTGCCGATGTCGTGCAACCTACCGTCCGCCAGGCGCAGGCAACGGTGAGCGCGCCCGGATACGTTCGGGTCGTGCGTGACCATGACGATCGTCTGCCCGGACTTATTCAGTCCGCTCAGTAACTCCATGATATCGGCGCCGATCGTCGCATCCAGATTACCGGTAGGCTCGTCCGCGAGCAAGAGCGCGGGGCGATTCACCAGCGCCCGGGCGATGGCCACCCGCTGCCGCTCGCCACCCGACACCTCGGCAGGCCGGTGGTTTAAGCGATGTGATAGGCCTACGCGATCCAGAATCGCCTCGGCGTCCTCCCGTGCCTTTTTACGCTGCCCAGGCCAGGCGCTGAGCGAGAACCGCACAAAACACGGCATCATCACGTTTTCCAGCACGTTAAGCTCGGGTAGCAAGTGGAAAAACTGAAAGACGAATCCCACCTCACGGTTTCGATAATGGGCCCGGTACTTGTCGTCGGAATCGAAGGCGAGCTGGACCAGACGTCCAAGCGGGTTCCGCTGCCACAGGCTGCCGAGCCAAGTGGAATGCTGCCGCGGTGGCGCGACCACGGTTTGACCATTAAACACAACGTCCCCACGATCGGGAACGTCCAGTGCGCCGAGAATGTGAAGCAGCGTGCTTTTCCCTGAACCGCTGGCCCCCTTGATGGCGACAAACTCTCCGGACCGAACGTTGAGCGACGCCCCGCGCAGGATCTTCGGATTGGAGGGACCGATGCGATAGGTTTTGTGAATGTCGCGCGCGCGTAGTATCGTATTATTCATAGCGCAGCGCCTTGACCGGCCAGACGCGACCGGCGATGACGGCGGGAATGAGCGACCCGATCATCGACGACACCACAGCCACGACCGCGATCACCACCGCGTCGAGCGTCTTGACGACTTCCGGGATACGGTCGAACGAGTAAATGTCCGGGCTCCAGACACGAAGTTGCGGACTTAACCACGCGAGCCAGTCCTGGATCGTGTTGATGTTCCAGACGAAGGTCGACCCCAGCAGCACGCCGAGCAGCGATCCGACAATCCCGACCGCCGCTGCGTAGGTGATGAACATCGTTGCCACACCCGACCCGGACGCACCGATCGCTTTGAGGATGCCAATGTCGCGCGTTTTCTTCTCTACAATCATATAGAAAATACAGCCGAGCAGCACGATGGCTACCAGACTGATCAGGCTGAAGAGAAAGGTCACCAGCACCTTCTCTTTTTCCACGGCGGCGATGAACTGCGCCTGTAGACCCTCCCAGGTATACACCCCGACGTTCGATAGGTTGACCGCGTCCTGATCCGACAGGTTCGGTCTAATCGACTTGAGAAACGCATACCACGTCTCCTCGATTCGATCTCGCGCCTTGTTCAAATCAACACCCGGTTTTAGTCCCACCAGTAGCTGGTTCGTCCGGGCTTTGCTCACGCCGCCGTCGATCAGCGGTTGAGGATCCATGGCCAACTTGTGTTGGAGCATGGCGAAGTCGACATAGACGGTCATGCTGTCGATTTCGTAAATGCCGGTGCGCGAGTCGTCGGCGTAGCGAAGTGGAACGCGCACCGGCGGTTCGCCGGTCGGATTGCCCGCCGGAGTAAGCGGCATTAGCGTCAGCGCGATGGGCGCGCCGCGGGCGAGCACGCGCTCAAAAGTGCCGTCTTCCTTTCGCGGATTGAGTATGTCACACCCGACGATAATGCCGGGCAGGTCGGGTCCGGCGTAGGCTGGGTCGCCGAGCTGCGTGGCAAAGACGCGGGGTCCGGGGATGACAGCCAGCACATCGGGATAGACGGCTCGCTGAAAGGGGAGTTCCTTGTAGCGGGCTATCTTTTCAGCATCGGTCTCGTGCGCCATCCATCGTTTCGAGGCGGCTTCAAGGTCAGGCGGCAGGATGAACCGACCTTGCTTGTCGTAGCCTGCCACGGGCATACGCTGCGGTTTCAACGTCGTCGTACCCGGATAATAGCCCTCGTAACACAACCCCTTCTCGAAGTCGTTGACCTTGACGTAGTTCTCCAGATCGACCCCGAGCACGCGCGCGGGCTTGGTGTACGACGTCGAGGGCACACGGAAGATGCCGTAGGTATAGATCGACGGCGTGGCGAGCCGCACCACATCAGGCAGCGTTTTCAACATGTAGGTGGTAAAGTCGTCATAATAGGCGAACCCTTGGAGCGTCTGACCTTCGAGCACGATCTCGCTATGAAGGCCGCGCGAGCGGTCGCGGATGGTGTCGAGAAACCCGCCCATGACACTGAGCACCACCAGCACCATGGCCACGCACAACATGACCGCCGCCACGCCGAACAAGGCAATGAGCTTGGTGTGAAGATACCGCCAGGCTAGGAACCATTTATACATACAAACTCATTATGGGGCGTTCGGTTCGCCTCGTTGCTCGGCGTGCCGGAATCGAATATAATCAAATCAGAGGATACACGATGTCGCAGGAACTAACCATCATCTTTGAGAAAGGCGATTCCGGTTGGTGGGTGGCCACCATACCCGAGGTGCCCGGAGCTTTTTCGCAGGGACGAACCCGCGAGGAGGCCCGCGAAAACGTCCTGGACGCCCTCAATGAGCTTATGACGGCGAGGCGGGAGCTCGCGCTAAGCGAACGCTCGTCCGACACGGAGCTCGAACACCTGCCGGGGGCGGTTACCGCTCAGTAGGCGCATCAATCCCCATTTCTTTGCATATTATCAACACCAGCCTTGCGTCGATTTCACTGTGGCGCGGCACGGGAGCGGTCTGACGATTGATCGTATTTCGGTAGATTGAGTGCCGACCTCCCTCGCGAACGAGCTCGCACCCAGCGTCACGAAGGTGTTTGATCAACTTGCTTCGCTTCACTCAGAGACCTCCGTATCTCTAGCGATTATTGCTGTCTCCCTCCTTTGGTGGACATCGAGACACTGTCGCTGATCGATTTCGTTCTTTGCAGCGGAAAAAGAATCACGTCTCGAATGCTCGCGCTGTCTGTCAACAGCATGACGAGCCTGTCGATGCCCACGCCGAGGCCGCCCGCCGGAGGCATGCCGTATTCGAGCGCCAGGATGAAATCCTCATCCATAACGGCCATCGTTTCGTCGCCCTCGCCAGCCACTTGGCGCGATAGGTTCGCACGCTGCACGTCGGGATCGTTCAACTCCGTATAAGCGTTGCCGAGCTCCATACCGGCGACGAACGCCTCGAAACGCAGGGCGATAGACGGATCGTCCGGGTGTCGCCGCGTCAACGGTGAAATCGCAGCCGGATAGTCATGGACGAACGTCGGCTGAATCAGATGCTCTTCGACGGTGGCCTCGAACACGTCGTTGACCAGTACGGCGTGGTCCTTGCCCTTCAGTTCTATGCCCAACGACTCAGCCTTGCGTCGCACACCGTCCACGTCGCTCATCGACACGCCGGCGTATTCTTCGAGCAAGTCGCCGTATCGCCGGCGGGGCCACGGTGGCGTGAAATCAAGCACATTACTCTGAAACACAGCCGCATTGCGTCCGGCGGCCACGCGGTCGCGCGCCTCACGATAGACACTGAGATGTTGGCGCTCGGCGAACGCCTCCGCCTCGTCTTCGCGGCCCTCCTCCTTGAGCCGTTCACATTCGGCCTCAATCGCCTCGGTCCTTCGCGGAACACCCCGGCGCGCGGATACGTCGAATGCGGCTGAAACCATCTGCTCGGTGCGTTCCATCATGACATGATAGTCCGCGTAGGCCTCGTACAGCTCGATCATGGTGAACTCGGGATTATGCCTGGTGCTGATCCCTTCGTTGCGAAAGTTTCGGGATATTTCGAAGACGCGCTCCATACCCCCGACCAATAACCGCTTGAGGTACAACTCCGGGCTAATGCGCAGGTAGAGCGTCATGTCGAGCGTGTTGTGGTGGGTCACGAAAGGGCGGGCGGCCGCGCCGCCATAGATTGGCTGAAGCACGGGCGTATCGACTTCGTGATAGTTGAGCCCGAGCAAGCAGCCACGGATGGCCTGAATGATGGCGCTGCGCTGTCGGAACACATCG
>CAZWWW010000098.1:0-8654 GCA_964637715.1 uncultured Phycisphaeraceae bacterium
ATCGCCAGGGTTTAACGATTGATCCGCAACCAATCGTATACAAGGAGCTTTCCGAATCCCTTATCCGTTTGATGTTCCCAGTGACGGGTGGGCGGATCGTGGATGGCGCCGTGGTGTCGGTGGTTTGCTTGTATGATCGAACGGCGGGTCGAACGCTGTACGCTCATCCGATGCACGCGGGGCCTAGCGTGAACCCGCTGGTTCGCCATCTGGACGGACCGATGTCCGCACCCAAGTCGCAATCGGGCGATGACGGAAACCGGGCCAGCCGCCGCATCATAGAGCACAAACGGGCGCTCTGGGATCGCTTTCTTCTAGAGCGCCCTCGGCTGGGCGAGCAGGAGGCTGGTCGGCGTTGGCGAGAAGGTTATTACTGGGCGCTCCAGCGTCTCTATTTTTGTTGTGGATGTCGTCAGTGCAAATGGGGCAGCCCGTTCTTTGATGGTCCGGACCCCCAGCGATCGCGTCGAGCGGTCGTAGGGACATTCGATCGCACCGGAGCGGCGCTGGGCAAACAGCACGCCGAACCAGTTGCCGATATCGTCTCCAGCGACGAGTGGCGCGTTGAAACCGATTATGCGCGACGCGGCGGGTTCACCGTCTCCACGCACCCTCGATTGATCAAGGCGTTGGACGCCGATTTCATCCAGGTTGTTTTCCCGACGAACGCCGTTTTGCTTCAGGCGGGAACGCTTGTGGCCGTGTCGTTCGTGTGGCACGGCCCTTCGCGGCGCGTAGCGCTGTCGCATTGCCTGTGCGCGGGCGCTGAGTCGGAGATCCAATTCCTTAAAGGCGACGTGGCCTTTGGATTGCCGCGTCCGCAACCGGGGGCGGCAGGCGATATTGCACGAGCAACCTATCGATCGTGGCGGGAAAAGGCTTGGTCGGAGTTCTGGGTGAACGAGCTTGAGCACGGACTCGCCGTGGCGAGCGAATCGTGGCTCTTGTCGTTCTGGGCGGCGCTGGACGCGTTGTTCGGCGGCAACGACTTCTCTCAAGGCGTGCGGTCTGCGACGCTGATCGGGGAAGGCGGTGCCTCAAGAAGTTTACGCGCTGATCGGGGTACTGCGAAGATTCCGCCTCAGGCGTGGGCGCACATCGGCGGACGCTGCTTTGCCGGGCACGCCGCGACCAACCGCCTGGCGCCGACGCTTCGTGCGTCCGGTGTATCTACGCTTATGGTGAACCTGGGGCGGCGTTGTAATCAGGCGTGCCACCATTGCCACGTCGACGCGGGCCCGAATCGAACCGAGGAGATGACGCGCGAGACGGTGGATGATGTGTTGGACGCGGTCCGGCGGTTTAACGTTGAAACGGTTGATATCACGGGTGGGGCGCCGGAAATGAATCCCCATTTTCGATACCTGGCGCGCGAGGCCTCCCGGCTGGGCTGCCGTGTAGTCGACCGCTGCAACCTGACGATCTTCTTCGAGCTCGGACAGGAAGACCTTCCCCTGTTCCTGGCGGAGCACGGGATTCACGTCACCGCCTCGCTCCCGTCGGACGACGAGGCGACGGCGGACAGTCAACGGGGCGTCGGCACGTTCGCGCGGAGCATCGCCGCGTTGCGCCGTCTCAATTCACTCGGTTACAGCCGCCCGGGCACGGGACTGACGTTGGATCTCGTGTTCAACCCCACCGGGCTTGATCTGGCGGGATCGCAGGCGACTCTGGAGCGACGATACAAATGCGTGTTGTCCGATCGATTCGGGATTGCGTTCGACCGCCTCTTTGCCATGAACAACATGCCGATCAACCGCTTCGAACATTTCTTGAGACGCGAAGGGCAGTTGTCGGAATACATGACGCGCCTTGTGACTGCGTTCAACCCGGATACTACGGACGGGTTGATGTGTCGGCGCACTTTGTCGGTGGGGTACGACGGTCGACTATACGATTGTGATTTCAACCAGGTGTTGGACCGACCGCTCGCCGGTGGGTTGCCCGTTCACATTCGCGATTTCGACCCGGCTAAGCTGGGATCCAGAAGGATTAACACGGCGTCCCATTGTTTCGGTTGTACCGCCGGCGCCGGTTCATCGTGTAACGGCGCGTTGGTTACGATCTCCGCTCAGACGCAACACCATCATCGTAACGGTCGCGTACGCGGCGCGCAGGCAGGCGGTGTGAACGTATGACAGGCGGACCGGTGGAAGTTTTTTTGACCGGCGCAACGGGCTTTCTGGGCCACTACCTGCTTGCGGAGCTTCTCACGCACCCGCACGTTCGCTGCCGTGTCTTGCTTAGGCCTCCGATGCTCAAGAGTACGGCGCGACTTGGAGCGCTGCTCGCGGGCATCGGGCTCGATCTCTCGACGCTGATCGAGGACGACCGCGTTCGACCGGTCGAGGGAGAATTGCCGGACGCGCTTGGCGGCGCGGATTTCGGCGGGGTTGATCTCGTTCTTCATGCGGCGGGCAATACGACGTTTCATGCCAACGGGTCCGGCGAACCACATCGAACGAACGTCGAAGGCACGCGCGCGGTACTTTCCTGCGCGCACGTTTCTGACGTCCCGCGATTCGTATTCGTCAGCACCGCCTATGTCTGCGGTGAGCGCGCGGGCCATGTACCCGAATCATTTTTCGAAACTTGTCCGCCGGTGCGGAATGACTACGAACGCTCCAAGTGGCAGGCCGAGCAACTCGTGTGGAACTGGGGACGCGATGCGCGCGTTGCCACGATCTGCCGTCCGTCGATCCTGTTTGGCGATCGCCGAACCGGGCGCGCCACGGCCATGAAGGGTTTGTATCTCGTGGCGAAGGCGACCGAGATTCTCGCGCGGGCGATGGAAGAAAACAGAGAGGTCAGTCGACACGAAATCCCGCTTCGTATCCTCGGACGCAGTGATGCGACAAGCAACGTCGTACCGGTCGATTGGGCCGCACGGCAAATCGTCGAAACCGCGTTGGAACCCGCTTCGGTTTCCTCCGTGCACCACGTCACCAACCCCGACCCGCTGACCCATCAGGAAGTCAAGGAATGGTTGGAAGCCTGCTTCGACGTCGGCGGCGGTCGATTCTCCGACGCGAGGTGGCCACTTGCCGACGCGAACCATTATGAAGATCTGTTCTATTCGCTCGGAAACATTTGCCTTGACTACTTTCGCACAGGTTTGACCTTTGAGTCGCGCTGCGCGGAACGTTTGCCGCCGGGGTGCCGGTTGGTTGACCGAGCTCTGTTTCTACGATCACTAAAATATGCTCAGGAAACCAACTGGTGTCGGGTTCCGAGGCACGGGTGTGAACTTTGTTCGCCAAGGGGCGGGATCGCGCCGAAATGGTACTTCGAGCGTTTCTTGCCAATGGCTGTTCCTCGTTCAACCGTAGCCCGGGTCGAAGAACTGACGGCCGTTGTGCAGTACACGATCACCGGATCTTTGCGGGGAAGCTGGGTGAGCCGTTTTGATCGCGGGCAACTAGTGGAAACCTTGACGGCGCCCTGCGGTTTGGCTCCGGAGTTTGAGTATCGGTTGTCCTATGAGGATTTTGTTGATGTCGTAACGTGTACCAGGCCGTTACAGGACGTGTTTTTTCACGGCAGTGCGGAACTGTTCGGCGATGTGGAACGGGCGTTGAAAATGGTCCCCATCATCGGTGCGTTTCTTGAGGAGTTTCCTGCCGCCGGTGCGAAACAGACGGAAACGACGCGGCTTCCTGGCGTGGCATGTTAGTAGAAACGTCCATTATCGAAGAGACGGTTCGAATAGCGGGCCGTGGGCGAACGCTTGAGGGCAACCTTGCCTATCCCGAGGATCAACCGGTTTTCAGCGCGCTGATCGCAGGCCCTCATCCGTTTCTCGGCGGCGATCGGCACAACAACGTCGTACGCTCGCTTTCGAACGGTTTGTCGTTGGAAGGCACGGTCACACTTTCGTTTGACTATGGGGGTATTGGGGGTAGTGAGGGCGGACCGAAAGATTGGCCCGCGGTGATGTCGGCGTTCTGGAAAGACGGTGTGTTCGAAGAAGAAAGTGAGTGGGTCGACGATACGGGATCGGCGATGGCCTCCTTAAGACAATGGACCGATTTGCCACGGGCGCTTGTTGGATACAGCTTTGGATGTTGGACGATCGCGCAGCACCTTCCGGAATCGCAAGCGCAGGCTGTTGTCCTGATTTCGCCGAATCCTCATAAACATTCGTTTGATCGACTTTCCGGATGTCGCGTGCCGCTGCTTTTGATCCACAGCGACAATGATTTTACCTGCGATGTGTCGGAAATGATCACTTGGTACGAGTCGATCCGTGAACCGAAGACGCGGATCCTGCTTCCCGCGCGCGAGCACTTTTTTCGAGGCCACGAACGTGAGTTAACCGGGGTTGTTCTTGAGTTTCTGGCGAAGCATTGCAGGTCGGGAGCGGAACCGCGTGAACACAAGGTCTGATGAAGCGGCGGTCGAGAAGCGGCTGCGCGAGGTGCTCGCGATTCATTTTGATCCGGAACGGGGCGCGCCGTTCTGGCTGCGTCGCGCGCGGGCCCTTGGATTCGATCCGCGTACCGACGTGTCGTGCGTCGCCGACCTTGCCCGGCTCGGCGTCCTGGACCCCAAGGATATCGCCGCCTGCCGCCTTGAGGACTTTCTTCCGCGCCCGATGCTCGATCGCAAAAGCGAGTTGATCGTCGCTCAGACCGGAGGCACGTTGGGCCGACCCGCATGGACGGCGTACTGTGAGGAGGAATTTCAAAAAGCATTCGTGGACCCGTTCATCGTCGCCGCGAAACATGTGGGGTTTCCAACCAGTGGCGCGTGGTTGTTTGTCGGACCGTCAGGCCCGCACATCATCCACAGAGCTGCCGACGCCATCGCCCGGTCAACGGGCTCGATGACCCCGTTCTGTGTCGATTTTGATTCCCGTTGGGCGAAGAAGCTCGCGGCGGGAAGTTTTGGCGCCAGGCGTTATCTACAACATATCATCGATCAATCCCTGGCGGTGTTGGATGCTCAACCGATTACGATCTTGTTCTCCACGCCAGTTATCGTTCGAGCGTTGGCCGAATCCATGCCGGCGGAACAGCGCGAAAGGATTGGCGGCGTTCACTACGGCGGCATGGCTGTCTCGCCAAGCGAGATGCGGGCATTTCAGGCGGAAGTGTTTCCCGGCGCGGTTCACCTGTCCGGGTACGGCAATACGCTGTTTGGGTGTTGCCTTGAGTTGAACTGCGCCGCCGGGCGCGTGCTGACCTATTATCCCCACGGAGATCGAATCCTCCTGGGCGTTTTTGACGAGCGTGCGGGTCGCGTCGTGTACGGTCGTGCCCACGCAAAAGGACCGTTGGTTTTTTCCCGGCTCGATGAAACGGTTCTGTTGCTCAACGTCATCGAAAGAGACGGCGTGAGACTCAGCGATCCGCCGGCGGATGCGCCTGCGGGGTTTGAACAAATGGGTGTCGAATCGCCGACACCAAGAATAGAGCAACGCCAGGTCGCTTCAGGTTCGCTTTACTGACAGGCAAGGTGTACCCCATGACACAACGCAGTGATGGACGGGCTCACGGCGGGTTTTACGTTGGATTCGTAGCCGCCGTCATGTTCGCCGGAGGTTGCGCGCCCGTACGATTCGGACCGGCCGTAGCCTATTGGGCTGAGCGGGCGGCTGTGACAAACGCGGCCGCGCGACATACAACGACCTCGCCCTACTATCGTTTCAATAGCGCGCTGCTCAGCGATCTGGACGACGCCATCGCGTGCACCGATGCATCCGCGCAGCGCAGGATGGCGGCAGCGGTGTTGCGCGACGCAAATGCACTAAGTCAGGCGTCCGGCGCGAATGAGATCGAGCGAATGCCGGCCGAAACGCGAAAGCGGCTCGCAACACTCGCGGGAACCGATGACTCGCCGGCTGCCCTGAGAAAGCGCTTTGTGCAACTCGCGCGTGCAGCCCTCGAACGAGACTTGAAGGGAATCGACGGGTTTGGTCCCTCGTCGTTGCGGGGCAAGCTGGTGAAGATGCGCAGGGGCGTCGAGCATCTTCCTGATGACCGGGGGCGTATGGCTCGCCGGGCGCTGTTGTTTTGGGGCATTGTTCCAACGGCAAGGGGCATCGCCCGAGAAGAATCCCTGCTTCCCGAAAAAATCCTGGACAAGGCGAACAAAGAGTTTACGCGTATCGCTTTGTGGCATCCGTCGAAACAGGACCGCGCGTCGGTCCTGGCGACTTATGCGCCGATCGTCGGCGTTGAGTGGCGCGACGGTCGGTCCTACGACATGGCTGAGGACAGAATCGGCGTGGTGACGCTCGACGGATATCCGGGGGCGATCGACGTACAGGTGGATCCCGCTCATCCCACGGTGTACGGGTATCTGTCTCGCGCCAAGATTCACGGACGTCTCTATCAGCAGGTCAACTATGTGTGGTGGTTTCCCGATCGTCCGGCGTTTACCAAAAATGACGTGGGCGCGGGTCATATCGACGGTTCCGTCGTGCGGATCACGTTGGATTCGCAAGGCCGCCCGGCGATCATTGAATCCTCGTTGAACTGTGGATGCGACCATGTAGTGTTCGTCTCGGACAGGCTCGAATCGGCGGCGCGACAAGCCTTTGGCCCACCACTCCCCGGCAAGCGGTTTTCTGTGGAAAGAGTGATTCCCGGCAAGCACGACGTCGTTGTCATCAACACGTTCGATGCAGTCGCTGGCGACGTCCACCAGCCTCTCATTCTTGTTTCTGCGGGTTACCACGAAGTGATTCAGGTGAGGTTCGACACG
The DNA here is from genome assembly GCA_964637715.1 of uncultured Phycisphaeraceae bacterium. Classification (GTDB taxonomy): domain Bacteria; phylum Planctomycetota; class Phycisphaerae; order UBA1845; family UBA1845; genus CAZWWW01. Next base: position 6,709 of record CAZWWW010000098.1, read on the forward strand.
GTTCACGCCATCGAGTCGATGGAGGTCGCGGAAAACACACCGTACCGGCTGACCGACTACGATACGCTCGACGCCCTGCCGCTCGGCGACGGCTTGGGGAGCATGTTTGGGCCTGACGGACTTGTCCATGGCGCGGGGCGCGAGGAGGGATACCTGCTTGCCCCGTCGGGTATGCTTAGCGCGGGTCAGCCGCGTAAACGCGGTACGCAACGAATCCGATGGGATGATTATATGCACGACGACCCTCACCTCCTGGAGAAAACACTCCGTCTTCCACCGATCGATTAGGCACGCCATGTCGATAGAGACCACGATACTCCTGGGTGCATGGAGCACGGTATGCAGCGTGTGGGGCGTGCTTATTGTTGCGCAGAGAAAAGCCCGGCGTGATGGCCTGTTTCTCGAAGTATCGCCGGATCGTGATGAGCGATCATTGTCGGTGGATGACGCGCCTACGGTTTGTGTCGTGATCGCCGCCCGGAATGAGTCAAAAGGGGTTGCGCGTTGTTTGCGAGGTATCTTGTCGCAGGACTATCCGAAGCTGTCGGTTGTTGTGGTCGACGACCGCAGCAAGGATGCGACCTGCGACATCGCGGAAGAGTTTGCTCGAACCGATCCACGAGTAAGTGTGCAACGCGTTACCGAGCTTCCACCGAAGTGGATGGGTAAGTCTCATGCACTGTGGCAGGGCACCCGAGGCGTTTGCGCCGATTGGTTGTTGTTTACGGACGTGGATTGCAGGTTGGAACCATGCGCCGTCCGGCGGGCGATCGAAGAGGCCCATGCCCGAAACGTGGAGTTCCTGACGCTGTGGCCGGCCCAGTCAGCCGGGCGGTTTTGGGAACACGTCACCATCCCGTTGTGCGGCGGAATCATCGCCCTCTGGTTCGGCGCGCCGCGCGTGAACGATCCCGATAGCGCCCTCGCCTTTGCCAACGGGCAATTCCTGATGATTCGGCGCAGTGCCTATGAACGGATCGGCGGGCATGAAGCGGTGCGTTCAGCCCTTATCGAAGACATCCCCCTGGCCGAGCACGCCAAGAGGTCAGGCGTGGCGTGCCTGGTCGCTTCGGGGCGCGATCTTGTTTCCGTACGCATGTACGACAACTACGCGGCGATCTTGAACGGTTGGGCAAGAATCTATGTCGGTGCACTGCGAAGCGGCACCAGGATTGCGCTCAGCATTGCCTGGCTTCTGATCGGTTCGCTGCTTCCCTATGTGGTCGCGGTGTGGTTACTGATGGCGTTCTATTCGGGTCGGGGGACGAACGCCGGGATCGGTACGGACCTCATCGGCGTGGCCGTGTTGTGTGCGAGTCACCTTATCCTAATGATGATCGCCAGCTACCGGTTTTGGGGTATGGGCGGGTGCCGGCGCATCGATCTGATCTGGTATCCCCTGTCCGTCGTGCTGGTGATCCGCATTCTGGCGCGGGCATGGTGGTGGCTGACGGTGAGGCGAAGGGTTTGCTGGAGCAACACGGTCTATGGGATCGACGGGAAGGCGGTGATCGTGGGTTCGTGTGTTTCGGTTCCTGCCCCTCCAAGCCGCGGGTCTTTCAATAGCGTATAAAAAGCAGCCCAACGAACATTCAGCGTTTTCTGATATCATGTATCGCCGAATCGAGTCGTCTTGCCGAATGAAACAGTGATTCAGCCGCTACCTAAGAATAAGGCTTGCTCTAGACTACAGCATAGTCAGTTTTTGTGTATCGCCGCATCAAGCCGATTCACCCGACGAAACGATGATTCGACCGCTACACAAAAAGAGAGCTTGCTCTAGAAGCGGTCTCGGATTACTTGTAACGGGTCCCTCAGCCCCCCCTTCCATCGCGGAAGGGGGGGTTGTTTTCTGCGTCATCACCGGATCCAACCCACATCATTCTCTATTCGTATATGGCCGGTCGAACATCTGTTTGGCCGGCAGGTTGACTCGAAAAACCGGC
>CAZWWW010000099.1:0-8612 GCA_964637715.1 uncultured Phycisphaeraceae bacterium
TCGTCGGGTGAATCGGCTTGATGCGGCGATACACAAAAACTGACTATGCTGTAGTGCAGAGTCAAGTATCGCGTAGCGAGTCAACCGCCCCTCAATCGCCCTTCAGAAGAGGGGAGGTCACGGGGCGGTCCGCTACGCGATGGTCTACTTTGCTCGGCATAACAAAAAGGCCGCCCGCGCGAGCGGGCGGCCTTCCCCCATCCTACATTACCCCAAGAAGGCGTGCGTTAGTTTCCGCATTCACCGAAATGCCGGAATGACACACCCGCCGCAGCCGCGTCGCAGGCGTTGGCGTAAGTTTGACCGTCGCACCCGCACACCGGCGCGAAGATGTCGGGGCACCCCAGCGGTCGCGGCAGACAAACGCCCGGTGTCGCGTGGACCACATCCGGCCCCTCGCCGCAACCGCCGCCCAGGAACTGGCAGTACAACTCCGGTTCGCAGTCGAGGTTGGATCGGCACAGATGCTTGACCTGGCACGCGCCCTCGTGGTCAATCTGCACGCCGGCCCGGGCGGCTTCACATTCATTCGCGTAGGTTTCCCCATCGCATCCGCACACCGGCAGCCACACACGCGGGCAGGCGGCGGGCACATCGATGCAGACGCCCTGAATGTCGGCTGCGTTGCACATACCAGGTGGCAGTTGACAGAATTGACCGTCGTCGCATGGAATACCGGCGATGCCGCCGCACACCGTACGGCACGGTCCTTCGTGGGCGATCTGCATTCCGTTGGCGATGGCCTCGCACTTGTTGCCGTAGGTCTCTCCGTCGCACCCGCAGACAGGCATGTAGATACCCGGGCAGTGATCCGGTTGTTCCACACAAATCCCCTGTGCGTCAATCACATCGCACGTTCCGATCGGATGCAGGCAGAAAGCACCGTCATCACACGGCTCACCGGCGATACCGTCGCACCGCTGTTCGCACGCCCCGCGATGAGCGATCGACACCCCGGCTGCGTCCGCTTCACAGGCGTTGCCGTACGTCGTGCCGTTACAACCGCACACGGGGTCCCAGACGTCGGGACAACCGGATGGAATGGGCGTACACGTTCCAACGACGTCGGCGCTGTCGCATTCTCCCGGGGGAATCCTGCAGAACTCGCCGTCGCCGCAACCGGCGGCGGAACTCGGATCGCACTCGACGCGACAGGGTCCGCGATGGTCGATCGACACTCCGGCGCTGATCGCGAAACACGCGTTGTCGTAGGTCTCGCCGTCACACCCGCAGACCGGCTCAAAGATCTCCGGACACGCATCAGGTACCGTCTTGCATACACCGATGGCATCCTGAACGTTGCACGCGCCGGGCGGGAAGATGCACACTTCGCCGTCGGGACATTCCTGACCGATGATGCCGCCGCAACGTTCGTTGCAGTTCTCCTCGATACAGGTTGCGAGCACTTCAGCCGCTCGCGCTTCGCACTCGGCATCGGTTCCGCCGAGCGCCACGCACGCGCGGAAGGCGTCGCGGGCGAGGTGTTCGCACCGATCGACACAGGTCGGCGGCGGCGGACAATTCTCATCCACGCAGGTCTGGTAACCCTCTTTGGCTGCGGCGGCGCACTCGTCGAACGGGCGACCGCTTTCAACACACTCATGCAGAAACGCGTGGGCGTGGTGGGCACATTTCTCTCGGCAGTCGCCGGGTTCTCGACACTTCTCATCAAGGCAATGATCGAGGAATCGTTTGGCGCGTTCGCGGCATTCGTCCTCAGGATGACCGTCCTCGACGCACACGCGGAAAACCTGCTCCGCCCGGTGGGTGCATTGCTGCTCACAGGAAGGCGGCTCGACGCACGTTTCCTCGACACAGCGCCGCAGGAACATACGCGCACGCTCCGCACAAACATCCTCGGCGCCACCCGCCTCTACGCACTCGGCGAAGATGCGGCGGGCCTGGCGGGCACAGCGCTGTTCGCAATCGGGCGGTTCGTCACAGTTGACATCGATACATCGATCGAACGCGGTACGGGCCCGCTCGGTGCATTCTTCCGGGTCCCCACCCGCCTGGAGACACTCCTCCAGAACCTGATGGGCGACGCGCGTACACCGGTCCTCGCAGGTGACCGGATCAGCGCAGTGTTCGTCGATACAGGCATGAAGCAGGGTACGCCCTTTGTCCGTGCACGCCTGCACATCGTTCCCCTCAGCCACACAGTCGCGCACGAACCCGCGCGCCTCGTGAATGCAGCGCGCTTCACAATCGTTGGCCGGGCGGCAGAAATCGGTGACGCAGCGTTCGTGGAACAGGCGGGCATCAGCGGCGCATTCGTCCGCGGTTCCGCCGTTCTCCAGGCACGCATCATTGACGTACCCCGCACGAACTTCGCACACCTCGTCGCAGGTCGGCGGGGTATCGCAATCCTCCCAGCATTGGCGGAGGAAATGATGCGCGCGCCGCACGCACTCTTCCCGAGTTCCGCCGTCGTCGCGGCATTGTTTGTACACGTCACGCGCCTGGGACGCGCAGGCCCTGGCGCATGAATCGGCGGCCGCGACCGCACTGCTGCGCTTGTCGGTTCGTTCGCGCGCCGTCCCGACCGCAGGGGCAGCCAGCCACACCCCCAGCCCACAGATCAACATCAACTTGCCCGTACGTTTCATCGCGTGGTTCCTCCTTTGTATAAGACGCAGTGGGCAGAACCGATCGACGACCCGTCTCAGGTATAAACGCCGTCGGACCCTCTTTTCGCGCGTGACGACCGATGTCTCAACCATACACCCCACCGGTTTGTTCCCTTGCGCCACCGCACGTTACCCCCGTGACATTCCACGAATCTTACCGATCTATTGTGCGCCATTTCAAGGGTCCGGTAGCGCCATTCGGACGTGTTCGGGCCTATATTAAACGGCTTTGAGGCGCGTCGACTTTGCTCCACCGGCATGGTCCGTCGCGGGTTGCGCGCAAGTGGTTGTCACCCAACGACGCAACGGTAAGGACGAGTTAACTTTGGACCAAACGGGGGTCGCCAGGGGATCGATAAGTTTGGGTTGATTTATGCCTTCCGGTAGACTCGTCGTCATGGACGAACCTGTTACGCTGGTCATTCCCGGACGCAACTGCGCGGCCACGATCGATGCGTGCCTGCGCGCGGTGATCCCCTTGAAGACCGGCGGCGCGATCGACGTGATCGTTTTCGTGGACGACGCGTCAACCGACGACACGCGGGCGATCGCTGCGCAGCTTGACGTCACCGTGCTGGACGGACCGGGTAGAGGAGCCGCCGCGGCACGCAACGTGGGCTGGCGAAACGCCCAAACGCCGTTGGTCTGGTTTGTGGATTCGGATTGCGTGATCGAACCGGACGCCCTGAGCAGGCTCCTTCCGCATCTGACCGATCAGCACGTCGGCGCGGTCGGGGGAAGCTACAACAACCTGCGACCGGACTCGCTATTGGCCTGTTTTATTCACGAGGAGATCCTCTCCCGGCACGAATCCATGCCCCTTTGTGTCGATTTTCTCGGCGGATTCAACGTCATCTACCGGCGTAAGGCGTTGGAGGCGGTTGGAGGGTTCGATGAAGCGTATCCCGGTGCCACCGCTGAGGACGCCGATCTCGCCTTTCGCGTTCGACGGGCGGGGTATGAGCTCCGGTTTGAACCGGCGTCCAGGGTCGGACATTACCACGAAACCCGGCTGCGAAATTACCTGAGTGCCCAGCGGCGACACGGGGTGTGGCGCGTTCGGTTACATCTGAAACACCGCGGCGAGGCGTTTCGAAACGCCTACAGCGGAACGCTCGATCATCTACAACCGCCGCTGGCGCTCGTCGTGCTGGTGGCCACGCCGGTTGCACTGGCGGCCGGGCTTCGAGCGTGGGCGCTGCTCCCGGCAACGCTGCTGCTGGCGCTGCAACTGCCGATGACCATAACACTCGTTCGCCGAACCGGATCAACACGCTATCTCTGGTTCGCCCCGTTTGGCTTTCTTCGAGCCTTGTGGCGCGGCGTTGGACTCGTTCAGGGCGCTGTAGCCGCTGCGCTGCGTCGTGCGTAGAGCACAAGCCCTATTGATATGAAGCTTTCGATCATTGTTTTCTCCAGTACGTTGACTGGTGTCGACAATGCTCAGTAACGGCGAACCCCGCAGTCATTATGGTAGGTCAACACCAAGAACATCTGACGGCCTCTGAACCGGGCTTGGGCTCCCGACGGCTCGCGTTGCGCACCCATCTAACACGAGCCATACCGCTGTTGGTACTGATCGCGGCGGGAATCATAGCCTACGCGAACAGTTTCAACGGCGTGTTCCTGTACGACGACATACACCACATCCTCGAAGACGAGCGAATTCGTCAACTGTGGCCGCCCGGACACCTGTGGACTCACCGCAGACCGGTCGTGATCGTTTCGCTTGCGATCAACTATGCGCTCGGTGGGTTCGATCCGTGGGGCTACCATCTGTTCAACCTGATCGTACATCTGGGGGCCGGGCTGACGCTGTACGGGTTGGTGCGGCGAACGCTCGCCTTCGTTGGGAACAAGGGCGCGTGCGATTCCATCCCCTGCGTGACCCCAGTCGAACCGAATCAAGAACCCCAGGCGTCACCGCCATGGGTGGCGCTGACCGTCGCGTTGCTGTGGATGGTTCACCCCCTTCAGACCCAGAGCGTGACGTATGTGATTCAGCGGGGCGAATCCTTGATGGGGTTGTTCTATTTGCTCGTGCTCTATGGTGTGGTGCGCGGCGCTAGCGCGGTTAGATACCGCCGATTCTGGTACGTCGTGGCTATAATCGCCTGCGCGCTGGGTATGGGCAGCAAAGCCGTCATGCTCACGGCGCCGGTCATGGCGATCTTGTTCGATCGCGTTTTTCTCACCGGATCGTTCCGCGTCACACTGCGCCGACGCTGGCCCTTGTATGCCGGTCTGGCAGCCTGTTGGGGTGTGTTGCTGCTGACCGGTGTTGTACAGGGCACGATCGCCCCGAAACAGGCCAAGGCGGTTATGGGTTTCGGATACGCGGGTGCGACCCCCTGGACCTATCTGTTGACGCAGGCGGAAGTCATCCCGCACTACCTGCGCCTGGCGTTGTGGCCCCACCCGCTCTGTCTGGACTACGCCTGGCCCTTCGCACACGGTCTCGGTCAAGTCGTCGTGCCAGGCTCGATCGTGGTGATCCTGCTTGGATTGACCGTATGGGCGATGATCCGGCACCCCAAGCTCGGGTTCCTCGGCGTCTGGTTTTTTCTGATTTTAGGGCCCACGTCGAGCATCGTACCGATTCAAGACCCGGCCTATGAACATCGCATGTATCTTCCGCTGGCGGCGGTCATCGTGCTGGTTGTGATCGGCGCGCGCGCGCTCATTAACCGCCTATCCGACGTCGCGGGGATGCGATTCCATACGCGCGTGGCTATCTCAATCCTGTTGACCGGCATGGTGACCACGGCGCTTATTCTGGGAACGATCCAGCGCAATAAAGTCTATGCAGACGATCTGACCATGTGGCAGAACGTTACCACGGTTCGACCCGACAATGCGCGCGCCTTTTACAATCTGGGCAACGCCCTGCGTGAACGGGGTGATCTTGCCGGGGCCCGGGCGGCGTATGAACGAGCCGTGCAACTCAATCCGAAGTTTGTCATGGCCCAGAACAACCTCGGCAATATCCTCCGGTTGCGCGGAGCGCCGGAGGCGGCGGTGGCTCATTTGCGCCGGGCCGTTAGAGAGGATCCTGACTTCGCGGAAGGCTATGTCAATCTCGGGGCGGCGCTGGCAGACATCGGACGGCAGGAAGAAGCGCTCGAAGCCCTGCGCCGCGCCTGCGCACTGGACCGCACGAGCCCGCAAGCCCGTTTCAATCTCGCCATGACCCTCGGTGCGACGGGGCGTTTTGACGAAGCGATCGATTCGTTCGACACCAGTATCAAGCTCATGGAGGAAACGCCTACCGACCCCAAGGTGCTGGGACAGGCGTACTATTTTCTCGGGATCACTTTGGCCCGGGTCGGGCGGCGCGACGAAGCCGTAGCGGCGCTGCGCCGCGCGGTCTCGATCAACCCTCGGGACGACCGGGCCTCGGCCGCACTGGATTCATTGTTGCCATGATGGAAGCGCCGAGCGCCCCTGCTGACCAATCCTGCAGATCAGCTTTTTTGCGCCGCACGCCGTGAGCGCAACGAGAACAGTGACCCGGGCGTGGCGAACACGGGTTCACCATCGCGCACGGGCGACGGTCTCATCGACGTACAACGCGCCGACTGCGTTTCGGGTTTTGCACGTCGCAACCGAAGCCGCGCGCGTTTGCGGTCGATGCACTATTGCCTATACTTGGGCGCAGCGCCACAGCGACCAAGGCAGTTCGTTCGACGGGTAGACGCGCTTGGGCATCACAAGAGTCATCCTCGCACAGTCGGAACTTCTGCGCGAACTTCATTCCTTCATGGATCGCGTAGCCGACCGCCCCATTGCCATCGCCGTCGAGCTCCTGCTGATCGGCAGCGTCGTCTATACCATACTCAGATTCCTTCAAGGAACCCGCGGGGCCCGCCTCGTTAGGGCATTGCTGTCGATCCTCGCGGTCAGCTTCGCCGTCGTCTGGTTGATCGCCGAGCGCTTCGGTCTCGATCGGATCAACGTGCTGTACCCCTATTTCATACTCGGCGTGTTTCTGATATCGCTCATGGCCTTCCAGACCGAGCTACGCCGCTTGCTCTTGAGACTTGGCGAGGGTGGGTGGCTTCAGCGCTGGTTCCGCAATACGGATCTCGTCATCGAACCGGTCGTTACCGCCGTCGAGCGCTTATCGCGTAAGAAGATCGGCGCGCTGCTCGCCATCGAACGGAGTACGGAACTCGGCGGTGTCGTGGAAAGCGGCGTCACGCTGGACGCCGTCGTCACCGCCGAGCTGCTCGAAACGATATTTTGGCCCGGTACCCCCCTGCACGATCTGGGTGTTCTCATAAGACAGGATCGCCTCATCGCCGCCGGGTGCCAGTTCCCGCTGGCGGAGTCGGGCGATATCGACCGCGCGTTGGGTAGTCGCCACCGCGCGGCCCTGGGGATGAGCCACGAAGCCGACGCCGTTGTGATCGTCGTCAGCGAGGAAACCGGGACGATCTCCGTAGCTATCCATGGGCGCATGCGCCGCGCGCTGACCGGCGACGCGCTACGCAACGTACTTCGTAAGGAACTGCTCGCGCCCGGCGCATCTCATTCTGAAAAAAAGCGGGCGGACGCGCCGACCAAACCCGCACAACACAGGGTCGAGACGGATGGAACAGGTCAAGCTGCTTAGTCTAACGGGTGTCTTGACCGTGCTGATCTGGTGGAGCGCCGACAGTCTGGTCAACGAGAGCGTCACCATCGCGGTAACGTTTGATCCGCGCCCGCCCGTCAACAGCCCGGACATGCTCGTCGACATCGACGGCGACCCGCCTTTGTTTCAGATGGAAATAGCCGGACCTCGCAAGACGATCGAAGAGTTCCAATCCAAAGGCTCGCTCAAGGTCCGCCTGACCGTTCCGGATCGTCCGACGGGGCCCTACGATATGCCGCTCGAACGCACCGCGCTGAAGCAGGCGATGGCTGAGCACTGGCATGATTTCCGAAAGGTTTCCGTGGTCGGCATCGAGCCGCCGACGCTGCCCCTCGTTGTGGACCACATGGTGACCAAAACGGCGGAGATCGTCGCGCGACGGCTGTCGCTCGCGTACGAAGTGGAACCTCAACTGCAACAAACCTCGGCGAAAGTGCGCATGCGCGAAAGCGAGTTCGCCAAGCTACCCCCGGGTCAAACCCTGCAGATCGGCATCGGACCGGAACTGGAGCGCGTGCTCAAGGAACAGCCGCCCGGACGCAGTGCCACCGTGTTCGTTACATTGGACACAAGTCAGTTCGGACCTGATGCCACGGTGACCCCAGCGCGGGTTGACGTAACAGCCACCGTACAGGCTGAGCGGGCGACCGCCGAAATCCCCACCGTGCCGATTCTTTTTGCCGTCAGTTTTGCCAACCTCGAGAAGCAGTCCCGACCCGTCTCGCGCGACGGCACCCCGTTACCGCTCGTGACCCGAACCATCACCGTGACCGGTCCGCGCGAAGAAGTCGCCCGCCTCCGGCGCGGCGACACCCGCGCGTACGGTATCATTCAACTCAAACAGGAAGACTTCGAAACGCTCAACGTATTGAAGCTCGTCACGCCGGAATACCGCCTGCCCAAAGGCCTCGAACTCGCCCAACCCGCCGCGCCCATCGAGTTCAAGCTCGAACCGGTCAATGACGAAAAGCCCAAATCTTGACGCGATACGGCCGGTGTCGGTCGCTTTCAAATCGGGAGGGTTGCCGATCTTCGTTCGGGTAGGTGCCGCCGCCTTGCCGCGATTGATCGAATGTTTGATCGGGGCTATAGCATTTCCCGTTTTTGTGGTCCGAGCCGCGGGCTTTAAGCCCGCGCGATCTTCCCGGTCTCCATGCCGGTTCGGGTATTCCAGAACCGGCACATGAAAACGATAAGTGTTCTACAGCATAGTCCGTTATTGTGTATCGCCGTATCGAGTCGATTCTCCGGATGAAACGGTGATTCGACCGCTACACAAAAAGAGAGCTTGCTCTAGCCCGGATTATTCATGACCTTCGCCTATTGATCGACCTCCTTGTGAGCTA
>CAZWWW010000100.1:0-8598 GCA_964637715.1 uncultured Phycisphaeraceae bacterium
AACCATTAGCGCACTGGCCAACCGGGCGCGAAAACGGTTTCCCGATCAGCGTGTTGAGCGGCTGTCCCACAGTCGTTGAATCGACAAGGCTGTTGAACGCCGTGCGACTGATTTGTGGGGTCGGGTTCCTCGTGCAGCCTCACAGCCTATTCTTGGGGTTCGTTGCGGATGCCGTGGGCAAACTTGCTTGCCCGTACGTTTCCGGTCGAAGACGCGGGCAAGCTGCTGCGTCTCCATACCACGCAAAGATCTGGGTGTGAATGCGCTATCGTTTGAGTGCGGAGAAAGCTTTCTTCAGATCGTCCGCACGACGGGCACGCATGTCGGGTGGCAATTCGGAAAACCTGACAAGCCATTCCACAGACGTGCCGTCACCAAGCGGTACGACGATTTTGGCGGCATAGGGATCACCGTCCGTGGCTAATCGCGCCGCGCCCGCCGGCGTCTTCGACGACGACGCGCCGGGGTTGAACACGAGCACGCCGCTCGGCTCGACCAGATAGCCCAGCCCCGTATAGGCGGCGATCATCTCCAGCGCCCGTTCGGCGGATTGACCGCGAAGTTCGAGCGTGAAGTTCCGCCTCAGTGAGCGGTTCAGCGACGCGAGCGCTCCGGGTTCCACGCGAATCGACACACCCGCGGCATCACCGACCGCGGAGATCGCCTTGAACAAAGGTTCATGTCGTACGCGCAACGAGATGGGACGTTGCAGGCGCCGCACAATGTCCTGCTCGCGCGGTGTGATGACGATGTAGCGACCGGATAGGCACCACGTCCAGCCAAGCTTGTCACAGGCTGCATCGAGCACGGCGTCGCCCTGTCCCGCGCCGGTATCACGAATAGCCTTCTCAAGAAGCGACCAGGGTCGGCGAACCGGAACGCGGAATTGAATCCTCTTATGAACGGCTTCGAGCGCGGGGGCTTCGCGCCCGGGCTCGAGCTTGGTGAGTTCCGTCAACACGTCGAGCTCTTCCCAGGTCGGCGCGCGACCCAGGCATCGAATCGCCTCTTTCGGAAGAATGTGGAGGCCGTCGTCCGAGACACGGTAGGTCATACCGAGCGGTGCAAAGAGCTGGTCAAGCCCTTTGCGAAGCGGGACGTTGGCGATCTCAACGCGCTGAATGATCGTATCGGGACCGCCCGGTACCAAGGCCATCACCTCCGGGGCCATGAAAATGTCGACGCCCGTCTGTTCGGTGATCGACGCGATCGCATCGCGGAGCGTAACCTGTTCGAGCGTGATCCGCGTCGGTTCGGTAAGTGCCTGCTCGATCAAGGATCGCCGAAGCTGCTGGGCGAATGCCGGGGTGGAGAAAATCCCACAAACAACAACAAACGCCAACGTACGGGCGGCGCCGCGGATCACTGCGCGACTGCACGTGTAGGAACTGCAAGATGCGGATGTCAGCGCTAGGGGCGTACCACAACGTCGCGCGGTCGTGTTGGTCGTGTTTGTTCTGTGCATTACTTTGATCCTTATCCACGCGCAGCCGGCACGTTCTCTCTACAACGGGGGAACCTCCTGCGATCCGAGCGGTACCGGGTCCGCACCGATCATAGCGAACGCCACACCCACGCTGTTCCGTTCCTTCGTCCGCCCCGCCACGATTGTCCGGTCGAACACCACGACACCCGAAGCGCCACCAAGATCTGACGCGTGCCCCTTGTGCCCTAGAGCCATGCGCCCTATGGACACCTCAACGAGGGGCCGCCGGGCCGAGCGGAACCACAGGCCGGCCGACAACGCCAGCGCGATCGACGCCGCAGCCGCCAACGGTACGCCAAGGCGGAACAACATCGGGCGTCGTCGGCGTTGACCGTGCCCTCGCTCCATGCGTCGCCGAACGCCGTTAACAAAGGCACGCGCGTCGACCTGCGGAACGTTACCCGCCCAATCACGAATCCGCTGATCGAGGGCGTGGTTTTTCTCGTCGTGTTCATCAACGATGCGCCCGAGCACGGATTCCACAAACGCGTCGGGCGTTCCGTACGCATCGGATTCGCTCCATTTCCGAACCAGCGCATCAACCGCGGCGAGTTGCCGCGCCTCGGTCTCAACCGACGCATCGGCGCTCCGCACGTCGCGCAGGCGCTCTTGATCCGCGTCGTCCAGCGTTTCGTCAAGGCTTCGACTCGCCAGGAACGCGGGGTCGTTGGGGTTATATGTCGATTCGCTCATCTTCTATATGTCCGTTCGCAGTGGTCTTACAAATACGCTGCGAGCGACTCCTTCAGTTTCTTACGCGCCTGGAACACGTTCCACTTGACGAGTTCCACGCTGCATTCAAGCACCTCGGCCACCTCTTTCTGCGGCATCCCCTCCACGCTGAACAGGATCAACGCGAGACGCTGCTTGTCGGGCAATTGTCCGATCGCCTTTCCGATCGCCCCCTGCAACTCAACCGGTGACGCTACGTCTCCGGGGTCATCAGCACCACGAACCCGGCGCCCCGTCTGAGGGTCACGCCAGTTGTCCGAGGTCGTGACGGTGTCGTCGAGGCTTGCGGTCATACGCAGTTTCCGTGACCGCCGATAATTCAACGACAGGTTGCACACCGTGCGCATCAGCCATCCGCTAAAGCGAGCCGGATCCTCCAGTTGACCGAGGCTCCGGTAGGCCCGAACAAAAGCATCCTGGCTCACATCCGCAGCGTCTTCGGCGTTACCCAAAAGGCGGTACGCCACGGCGATCGCGCGGCGGTGGTAAAGCCGAACCAGCGAAGCAAACGCTCCGTCGTCGCCGGACTGCGCCTTTCGGACCAACTCGATGTTTTCGGGCGTCGGCCCGCGCTCGGCATCCGGCACGTTGTCGACCTCTTGACTAGTAGACACGCTCGGTCTCACGAGGTTAGCTCGCCTCTGCTGTCGGCAAACGATGATTTTGCGGTATTGTGGGACGCGCGTACAGTATTTGGTGTGGAAACTGAGATTGCCGAACAACCATTTGTTCGGAACATCGCGACAGGCGCGTGTGGGGACTGATCTTTCAGCATGGAACCTAAACCCCGACACAGTTTGTTTTATTGATAAGTATCGCGGGGTCGTATGGGCAAACTGGTTTACCCGTGTCTACGCCCGGAACAACACGGGCAAGCTGCTGCTTGCCCATGCCACCCATCAAATCACGTGTGGCCAAGGACTAGAGCCAATCTGAACCTTTTCGGAACATCCATGGACGTCATCAGCGATATTGACAGCGCGCGGCAAGCCGTTCGTGAACATCAGCGCAACGGGCGTACGGTTGGTCTGGTTCCGACCATGGGTGCCCTTCACGAGGGACACCGCTCGCTCATCCGGGCGTCAAAGTCGCGCTGCGAGACGACGGCCGTTACGATCTTCGTCAATCCGACCCAGTTCGGTCCGGGCGAAGATCTGGATCATTACCCCCGACCGATCGAGGACGATCTAGAAGCGTGCCGTGCGGAAGGTGTGGACCTTGTGTTCACACCGACGAATGAAGCGATGTACCCGCCAGGTAGCCACACGACCGTTCACGTAGCCGGGTTGACCGATGGGTTGTGCGGTCCCCACCGCCCGGGCCATTTTGACGGCGTGGCGACGGTCGTTACCAAGCTGTTCAACATTCTTCCGGCGGACCAAGCGTTCTTCGGTGAAAAGGACTATCAGCAGCTTGTGGTGATTCGCGCGATGGCGCGGGATTTGAACCTTCCCATAGAGATCGTCGCGTGCCCGACCGTTCGCGAACCCGACGGGCTGGCGCTGTCGAGTCGCAACGCCTACCTCTCCCCGGCGGAACGTGCCCAGGCGCTTTCGTTGAGCCGATCGTTGTTCGCAGCGCGGGATCAGATCGCACAGGGAGCGCGTGATGTCACCGCGATCGAGAACGGTATTCGATCGTCGATTCGGAGCGCGGGACCAATCAAGATTGAGTATGTGGCGATTGTCGACCCTGAAACGCTCGCCCCGTTGAAGACGATTGATGGGCCTGCGCGGATTTGTCTTGCGGTTCGCATCGGAACCTGCCGGCTCATCGACAACATCGGCGTAGACGGTTCGAGCGCTACGGGATAGGATAACTTCACCTGTGGGTTTTGTGTTTCGCGGTACGAGGCTCGTTGTGCGAGACGACGCGCGTTTTTCTCGAACAACCACCTGGGCGTACCCTTCGACATTCGATGGATCGATATGCACCCTGAACTATTCACGCTCCCCGGCGGATACACGATAAAGACGTACGGCTTTTTTATGATGCTCGGGTTTCTGAGCGGGGTGTGGCTGGCCATGCGCCGCGCGCAGCGCGTCAAGGCGAACCCCGACGTCGTGCTCGATCTAAGCTTCCTCTGTTTGCTGTTCGGCGTGGGCGGTGCGCGCGTGTTCTATGTGATTCACTATTGGCCCCAGTTCGCCAACGCGCCGAACGTGCTGCTGGCGGCTATCGACGTCACAAAAGGCGGGTTGGAGTTCCTTGGCGGTTTCTTCGGTGCCTTTCTGGCGGTTGTAGTTTATGCGTGGATTCAGAACCGACGTGGCAAACCCTTGTCCGTCAGAATGTACCTGGACATCCTCGCGCCGAGCGCGATGTGGGGGCTTGCGTTCGGGCGACTCGGATGTTTCTTCAACGGGTGTTGCTTCGGCGGTGCGTGTCTGGCCGCGAACACTCAGCAACCGCAATACCCCTGGGCCGTTCGTTTTCCCTACGGAAGCCCGGCGTTCGTCGACGAATGGGAATCGCGCAGTGTGACGATTCCCGCCGAGCTGATCTTCGCACCCTACCAGTCCGTGTCACCCTACCCGGTGCCCGAAATGCAGTTGGCCGCCTCGGTGGAAAAACGTGAACGACCGCTGCGCGACGCGGAAGCGGCGGCGGAGGCTTATCGTCAGGCGCTGGCGCGTGATCCGAAAAGCAAAGAAGCGAAACAACTGCATGAGGCCCTTGAGAAAGCCAAGAAAATGGCACTGGCGCGCGAACGCGAGTTCACGGCGCTGCGGGCGGCGCAGCAGTTTCCGTCGCGGTTGAATCCAAACCGGCGCATGAGCGTTTCGGAAATCGAGGAGCTCGCGCGAACCGCCCGGTCGCTGCCGGTCCAGCCGACACAGATCTATTCATCGATCCATGCGTTTCTTCTTTCGGGCGTGCTTTCGGCGGTATTCTATGTGCGCCGGCGTCACGGAATCGTCATCGGCATACTTCTGCTCATGTACCCGCTACCGCGCCTCTTGCTTGAGATGATTCGCGCGGATAACCCGACCGACGTGGGCGGGCTTACGATTTCGCAGTTCGTCAGTATCGCCATGCTCGTCGGCGGTATCGTGTGGCTTATCGTGCTCTATAAGTTCATGCCGGAACGATCGCCGCGGGCTGTTGCCCTTGAACCCGTAACGAGTACCTGAACGACGGACTTAATCGGCAACGTTCAAGAATGCTACCACCGGCAACGTACCGGATTATTCTCAGGCGAGATGCCCACCTGCGAGAAGGCGACAGGCCCCTTCACGGCTGACCACCTGCTGGCAACCATAGGGTACCTGCCTGAATGCAGGCCCGGCCTTCACGGGCACAACATCGGCGCCGAACGAGCGCAAGTTTTTTTGGAACGGTCGAATCACCCTTTCATCCGGCCAATCGACTCGTTACGGAGAAACACGATAACAGACAATGCTGTAGTCGTTCGAACTCCTCACACGGCTGGTAAGCGCTACGGACACGCCGGCACGGTGAACGGATAGAGACTGCCCTGAAACCCAGCTACGACGGCGTTGATGTCCGCAAAGTTTACTTCCTGATTAGGCACGTTCGGAGTACCTGGCGCACCAATACCGGCCATATCCGTACGCGATATCTCAGGCGCCGTGAGGTTTTCTTGGAATTTCGCATTAGCCGCATTGATGTCCGCAAAGTTGGGCTGGGATCCACCGTCAAAAGGCGCAACAATGTCGCCCCACCTGCTCGTCTCGACAATCAGCGGCGGATCCGTGCAATTGTTGCCCATTTCGTCGCACGCGCGCACGGCATAGGTGGCGTGTGGCACGATGGATTCGCCGTAGAGATGCAAATTGCCAGCCGGCCAGATCTCCACGTTGGACGGCGAGGGTTCACACAAAACCTGTGCGCCGACAAGTGTGCCGTTCGGTGCGTCGGCAATAGGGCCGGACGGTCCCACCCACCAGACGTCTCCCACGCGGTCCGGCGCATCATTCATCGTCACGATGGTAATCTGGATCGTCTTTCCGACCGGCGTACCGTCGGGGATGACCAACGGTGCCGTGACGGTGATGTATCGGCTCTTGAGTCCACATCGGCCGCCCGGGCAGCCGCCGTCGAATGAACAGGGGGCGCCGTTGCTCGATCCGCCGTCGCACGTGTCGTCACCAACGCCGGGTGGATCGAAAAAGCTCATCGATTGGTTCTCGAAAGCCCCCATGTCGATGAGCGGTGCGGTCCCCATACCCTTATCATTAACGGCCACGTTGACGAAGCGGTCGTTGCCGTCGAGGTCGGTCAATACGCCGTTGAGACCGGGTGCCGCATTGTCCCCGGCGTCGATACACGGCGAGGTGTCTTGCAGGCGCAGGTCATCATCCTCAGTGTTTGGATTGTTGTCCGGTCCGTCGGCATGGACGAACAGTGGGTCGACATTGAGGTTCCCACCGCCATCAATAGAACCGGCGGGCAATCCACCCTGCACATTGCTAAAACTCACAACCGGGTTCGTATCTCCATTGAACATCGCGTTTGGTATGTTTCCCCACACAACGCAATTCGTCATCACGAAACTGTTATCGCCGCTACTGTATATGCCTCCACCATCGGTTTCAGCCGTGTTTTCGCCGAACGTGCAATTGGATATCGTCGGAATGCTACCCAGGTTTCCCATACCACCGCCGAACCTCGTCGCCGTATTCCCCCAAAACAAACTGTTAATCACAGTCGGGTCGCTGCTGAAAACGTTGAACATGCCTCCGCCGTCAAGAGTAGCCGTGTTCCCGTTAAAGGTACAACCAATAACCGTAGGGTCGCTGCTGTCATCGTTGTACATACCGCCACCAAACGCCTTCGCCGTGTTTCCGACGAATGTACAGTTAACGACCGTAGGACTGCTGTTAAAGTTGAACATCCCGGCACCGGAGCGATCGGACAACGTTGCTCCGTCCGCGTTTCCACCCGTGATGGTAAAGCCATCGAGAACCGTATCGGGTCCTTCGCCACTCGTACACTGAACAGCATGGAACGCACCATGTGCGTCGATCGTCGTCACACCGGGTCCACCGGAGCTGCGAAGTGTCATCGCTTTGCCGTTGAAGTTAATCGACTCGTCGTAGTTGCCTGGGGGCACAATGACCACATCACCGGGTATGGCTTGGTCGATCGCCTCCTGGAGTGTGCATTGAAAGGTGCCCTGGGTCACGTTCTCGATTGATCCGGGCGGCGGTGATTGATTCTCATACGCGCCCATATCGAGAAGACACGCCCTTCGCGGCGCGCCGTCGAGATCGACGGGGAGCGGTTCCATGGTATCGCCGTCATCGTCCAAATCACTCGAATCAGCAGGGAGAAAGAGTACGCTTCCAGCATCAACGCAAGGCGAGCCGGCTTGCAACCGGGCATCGTCATCTTCCGTACCAATGATGTTGTCCGCACCGTCGAGGTCCACGAACAGCGGATCTACATCGATGACCCCACCTTTAGTAAACGCCTGAGCCGGCGGCAATCCTCCTTGTATGTCGGTGAAGCTGATCAACGCGTTAGCTTCTGAGTCAACGAAGCGGATCTCATCAGGCACGTCGTTCCACAGGATGCAATTGGCAAGATTGAGCGAGCTGGAACTACTGAAGTAAAACGCACCACCTGACGTAGCCGAATTGGCTGTAAACGTGCAATGTACGAAAGAACCGCTGAAGGCTGATACCGCGCCACCGAAAGAAGCCGTGTTTCCGATAAACAGGCAATTCTTCGTCGATTGAGGACTCCCGGAAAAGGCACCGCCGAACGTTGCGGAATTCCTCATGAACACGCTATTGATGATGTCGCTCCGGCCGGAATTGTGCAACGCACCGCCTCGAGAAGCCGAGTTCTCACGAAACGTGCATCCGGTTATTAAGGCATCAGTGATCAAGCTCCAGATCGCCCCGCCCTCGTCGGCTGTGTTTCCAATGAATGTACAGTCAATCACCCTAGGCGAACTTTCGCTGTTTCGAATCGCCCCGCCCTCGACGGCTGTGTTTCCAAAGAATGTACAGTCAATCACCGTAGGCGAACTTTGGTGGTTGCGGATTGCACCCCCGAAACGGTTGGAATGGTTCCCAAGAAACGTGCAGTTGGCAATGGTTGGGTTGCTATTAAGGGTGTTGAATATCGCACCTCCGGAAAAGTCCGCTGAATTACCCACAAAGGCGCAGTTGGTGACGGTGGGACTGCTTCCATTGTTGTACATCCCGCCACCACTGTTGCTAGGGAATCCCCCGAGCGGTGCGTCCCCGCCGGTAATGGTGAAACCGTCCAGGACCGTGTCCGGTCCTTCGCCGGTCACGCACTGAACGACATGGAATGCACCGTTCCCGTCGATCGTCGTCACCTCCGCCCCGCCGGAGCTGCGCAGGGTTATGGCCTTTCCGTTGAAGTTGATTGCCTCGACGTAG
>CAZWWW010000101.1:0-8571 GCA_964637715.1 uncultured Phycisphaeraceae bacterium
AACAACAATCTTCGTGACGATACCTGCGAGACCTGCTTGAACATCACGATTGCCGACGCCTCGCCGTTGCCGGGAACCGTGGACGCCCGCGCGCCCCATCCGCTCGGCGACGAGACCGTCAACCAGGGGATTGGTTCGCCCGGCGGCTTGGGAACCACGGCGGAGCCCATTGAAATCACATTGAGTGAAAGCGTGATCGGTTCCGAAGGGTGTTTCGAGGTGTGCGAAACGATCATTGATTCCGAGAAGGGCCCGAACGGAGTGTCCAGCGTAACGAACCTGGGATTGGGTCGTTATCAGGTCGTACTCAATCGTGCGATCACACCGGGCGGCGTCACCACCATTCGATACTCGGGTGACGGAAGCTTCGTCGAATACGTCGCCCATCCCGGTAACGTAAACGCCGACGGTGTGGTGGACGTGACCGACGTGGATGAGCTTGTCGCCTGTTGCCTCTTGGGTGAGTGTACGCCGATGTGGGGCGATTTTAGTTGTGACCTCGACCATTCCGGTTCGTGGGCACCGGCGGACATTCTCATGGCCATCGATGTCCTCAACGGGGCCGGTGCGCTGACGCCGACACTGGGCACCGGGCTTCCGGTTAACTCCGGGGCGTGTCCGTAATCAGCTTCAGTGGGCAGGTCGTTCTTTCAGCCCAATGCGGAAGGTTGACCCGCCATCGGCGAGGCAGGCGAACCTCCCGGCATAGAGCAAGCTTTATTATTGTTTAGAGCATTTATCGTTTTCATGGGTTGGTTTGGGGACACCCGAACCGGCATCGAGACCGGGAAGGTCGCGCGGGCTGAAGCCCGCGGCTCAGAGCACAAGAACGGGAATTGCTATAGCGGTCGAATCACCGTTTCATCCGGCAAAAAGACTCGATTCGGTGCTACACACTACCTGAAAACGCTTTTTCGCATTACACGTCCCGTCCGCGCACCATTGATGTCTGACGGCAGACTCTTGACCTTGACCTCTGAACCGCAGACATTGGACCTATCGAGCTCTGCTGCGACGTTTATTGTACTTGTGCATTGGCGCATCGCGTCGGCTTGCCGGATGAAACGGTGATTCGACACATCCATGATAACAGCGGTTGCTCTTGTCGAGGGAGGTAGTACGCGATCATGCCCGTGAACATCCGTCCGTTTGTTTTGATTGTGCGTGACGGGTGGGGGGCTAACCCGTATCCCGAATGGAACCATGCGAACGCCGTACACCTGGCGCGCACGCCGGTCGACGATCGATTGATGGCTACCTACCCGCATGGACTGATCCATACCAGCGGGCACAGCGTCGGCCTGCCCGAGGGCGTCATGGGTAACAGCGAAGTGGGCCATCAGAACATCGGTGCGGGGCGCGTCGTCGAGCAGGAGGTCATGCGCATCACGGGGCGCATTCACGACGGTTCGTTCTTTGAGAACAGCGCCCTCCGTGCGGCGTTCGATCTTGCCCGGCGGCGGGGCGGGTGCGTACATCTTATGGGGCTGTGCAGCGACGGCCGGGTTCACGCCGACCTCGAGCACCTGTACGCCCTGCTTGATCTTAGCAAACGAGTCGATTTTCCCGGAGATCGCGTTCACATCCACGCGTTTACCGACGGGCGCGATACGGCTCCGAACGCCGGGGTGCGGTTTCTCGAAGAGATCGAAACGCAGTGTCGCGCATTCGGCGTCAACCCCGTCGCCAGTGTGATCGGGCGCTACTACGCCATGGACCGGGACAACCGATGGGATCGAACGCGCCTGGCTTACGATATGCTGGTTCACGGAACCGGCGATCGATTCCCATCAGCCGCCGACGCCCTGCGCCATTATTACGCTCATCCGAGCCAATCCAACCTCTCCGGCGACGAGTTCGTTACGCCGAGTTTGATGGTGAAGAATGGACGTGGACCCGTAACCATCGCTGACGGCGACAGCATCATTTTTTTCAACTTTCGCGGCGATCGCCCCCGTCAGTTGACCAAGGCGTTTACGTTAGACGGTTTCCCGTACGCGGATGCGGATGGTACGACGCACGGGTTCGAGCGCGGGCCCAAACTAGACGTTCATTTCGTGACCATGACAGCCTACGAGCACGGGCTGCCCGTGTCCGTGGCGTTCGAAAAACCGCCTGAGATGAAGAACATTTTCGGCGCTTATCTGGCGGACAAGGGCTTGCGGCAGTTCCGCTGTGCGGAGACGGAGAAGTACGCCCACGTCACCTTCTTTTTCAACGACTACCGCGACGAGCCGTTTTCCGGTGAGCAGCGTGTGCTTGTGCCTTCCCCGCGTGACGTGAGCACCTACGATCAAAAGCCCGAGATGTCCGCACGGGAGATTACCCGCGCCGTGCTTGACCGTATGGAGACCGGATCCGATGACGCGATGGTCATCAATTACGCCAACGGGGACATGGTGGGTCACACCGGCGTGCTACCCGCCGTGGTCCAGGCTATCGAAACCGTGGACGAATGTGTCGGTCAGGTCGTGGACGTAGTGTTGCGTAAAGGCGGCGGGTTGATCGTGACAGCCGATCACGGTAACGCCGAGCAGTTGATCGATCCCAAAACCGGCGGACCGCACACTGCCCACACCACCTACCCGGTCGAATGTATCGTGGTTGACGATCGCTTGAAGAGACGGGCGCTGCGCACCGGGGGGTGCTTGGCGGACCTGGTTCCGACGGCGCTGACGATGATGGGGCTGGATCAACCGGAAGAAATGACCGGGCGCTCGTTGCTGGGCTAAGGGGGAAACCGCTTGTGGCTCAGCGGGTAATCTGCCGGTGGCGGTCTCCCGCTCGTGCCGTTTGCCTTTGCACGGGATCGGCGTGCGGGGTCATGAGTTCGCCCCGGAGACCCGTTAAACACACCGCAGCGCAGCAGCGTGTGCTGTTTTTCTTGACCGGCCACCTGCATAATTCATACTTACTTACGGCTATCGCTGTTTTTGGGTAGCGCCGCATCGAGTCGATTCACCGAACGAAACGGTGATTCGACGGTGGATGGGAACAGGGTTTGCTTCAACAATGGTGCGGCGCGGGGTGGTGATCATGCCCGAATTCGTTTGTTCCAACCGATAAAACCACGGGAGGTGCTCCGATGTCTCGTATGCGACGACGCCTGTTGACCCTGCTGATCGTATCCGTGGGCGGAACGCTGAGCGGTTGCGACGTGCTCCTCAACCTGTTTCCCACCACCAACAACGAAACGGGCAAGGCGCAGCTCGTGCCCTTCGAGTCCGAAAAAGCCTATTCCGATTACATGCGCAACCAGATCGAACGCCGAAACGATTCGATAAACTCGCTCGACCGTTTGTTCACCGTGGGCGTTGGCGGTGAGGCGATCGCGGTGGACGCCGGCAGCGCGGGTGGCGCCGACAGCGCCGCCCCTTCAGCTCCGGATGCCGACGGGGGCAGTTTGACGAGCAGCGCCGACGGAAGTGGTCTGAGCTTTTCGGGAACGACAATTCAAGAGGTCGGCGTGGATGAAGCGGACGTGGTCAAGACGGACGGCCACTATCTGTATGTGCTGACGCCGGAAGGCTCGAACAGTGTGCTTCGGATCGTGGACGTCTCCGACCCGGCGGCGCTGGTCGAGGTAGGACGCGCCGAGTTGGACGGTTTCGGTCAGGACATCTACCTGCACGGCGACATGGTTATCGCGCTCACGTCCAGCGGCGGTGGGTTTTTTGCCCTGGCCGGTGGCGGAGGGATTGCGATCGACGCGATCGCGGTGGAACCTGTAAACGCGCCGGCCACCGGATCGATCGACGGAGACGTCGCCGCGATCGATTCCGGTGGCGCTATGCAAACGCTGCCGGTCGACGCCACCGGTAAACCCGATGCGCAAGACGGAAGCGGCGACGCGGGTGGAGGCAGCGTTGAGCCCGGCATCGGCGGCACCGATGGATTCATCGCACCGGACTATAGCTTCGAACGACCTACGATCACGGTAAGTGTGGTCGACGTCTCGGATCGGACTGATCCGGTTATCGACTCCACGACCCGGTTCGACGGCACCATGGCCTCGAGCCGTATGATCGACGGTGTTCTTTACCTTGTAGCCGCAAACTACCAAGATTATTACGTCGACGTACTTCCGCTGCTCGGTACGCCCGACCTCCAACCAACAGCCATCGATACCTCCACACTTCTTCCCCGTTTTACGCGGGCTGACTCCGGCGGTGTGGAAACGACCGGCGATGTGTTGACGTGGGAGTCGCTGTTTCACCCGATCGATCCCGACGGATTCGGCGTCGTCTACGTGGCCAGTATCGATATTGACAACGACGCGACGTTCTCGGCGGTCGGGGTGGTCGCCGAGCCCGGGCTGGTCTATTCATCGCTCGACGCACTCTATCTTACCGACACTGAATACGACTTTGCGGGCAGTCGGCGCACCACAACGGACGTGTACAAGTTTGCCTATGCGGATCGTACCGCCAAGGCGGTTGCGGCCGGAAGCGTTTCAGGGCGCATTCTGAATCAGTATTCGATGAGCGAGTACAACGGGTTCCTTCGTGTCGCTACAACGGTGGACGCGACGTTTGGACCGTTCGGTCAGCGCACCCCGCCCACCAATCACGTTTTCGTACTGAGTCAGGCGGGTTCAGCGCTCGACGTTGTTGGTTCCGTGGAAGGTATCGCGCCGCGTGAGACGATCCAGTCCGCCCGGTTCGTCGGCGACAAGGGGTTTGTGGTTACGTTTGAGCAAATCGATCCGTTGTTCACGATTGATCTTTCCGACCCGACCAACCCGCGCGTGGCCGGCGAGCTAGAGGTTCCCGGATTCTCAACGTTTCTCGTTCCAATAGACGAGAACCATTTGTTGGCCGTGGGTCAACACGTCCCCCCGCCCGGCATGTTCGGTCCGTGGGGGGTTCAACTCTCAATTTTCGACGTCACCGACTTCGACCGACCGCAACTCATGGACCGTGTGACGATCGGCGACGATACCGGCGCTTCTTCCGAAGCGATATACAACCCGAAAGCCTTCACCTACTTCGCCCAGCGCGGAACCGTGGCGTTGCCGATCTCAATCAACAACTCGTTTTTTACCTTCGCGGATGACGCCATCATGATCGACGCCAACGACGCGGGGACATCCACGGGCTCCGGCGGCGTGACTGCGCCCGGCGGGCCGGTGGATGGCGTGGATGCACCGCCGCCGCCGGATGCGGTCATCGAGGATCCGGGTGACGCGGGGCTGGTCGGGATCGACCCGTTCGTTCCTGATGGGTTCGAAGGGCTGGTGGTCTACGACGTTTCGCTCGAAACGGGCTTGACCGAGCGCGGACGAATCAGCACGCGCTTCCCGGAGGCGGGTATTTTCTGGTCATCCTACACGCGCGGCGTGTTCATCGATGATGACGTGCTTGCGGTAACGGATAACGGCGTGCGCGGCGCACCGGTCAACGCGATGGAAACCGACCCGTTCGAACTGCTCTTCGATCGGTCGTTCGGTGAAGGCAAGGGGGGCATCGCCGTCGAAGGACCACCGACGGAGGTGAGCGCGCCGGATGAGACCGGTACGGATGCATCGGCGTCCGGCGAGACGGGCTTGCCATAGAGGTTCTTGGTCAACGGATTGAACGAGAAGCGTGCGTCCCGTGGAAGGCGTGTTCGACGGCCAAGCGGGAACCGTGACTTCCCGGTGCCGGATACCACCACCAGGTGCCGACCTGAACAAAACCGAGATCCGTACCGCCCCGTCTGGTGTCGACGGTCAGATTGAACGTCTTGGCCAGGGTCACGCGGTTGTTGTCAAGATTGCCGAAGTAAAAGGCACGATCGCGCGGACTCCGCTGCCCGGCGGTTGGATCCACCGGAATCCACCCGACGCCGGGGAGCTGGAACTCGGCCCAGCAGTGCCACTGGTTGTCACCTTCGGCCCAGCAACCGGTCACCGGTCTGGCCGGAATGCCGCGTGCCCGGCACAGGGCGACGAACAACAGGGCGTACGACCCACAATCACCTTTCTTGTTGTTCAGACAGGCGAGCGCGCTCAGGCTCGGGGAGGGCGTTACATACCGGGTCTCGTCGATCACCAGGTGATACGCCGCTTGGGCGAAACGATAGGGCGAGTTCGTGCACGATGCGAGCAGGGCCGCTTGCTTGACGATCTCCGGCGCGTCGACTTCGATCAACTTCTCGCCGCGCGTGTACAGGCGATACGCGGCGCTGTTCTTATCATAGGGTCCGTATACGCGTCGCGACAGGGCACGCGTGTTGGCGTGAATCTCCTTGCGGGACAGACTATAGTGAACTTCAAGTGATCTCGACTCGCCCGGTCCGGGAAGAACGTCGGCGTCTACATAACGACTTCGAACGATGGCCCCGAGATCATGAACGTCGTGGAGTTGGAAGGTTCGATCGCCCTTGATCGTTGTCACGCCGACGTGTTGCGCTCGCCAGTGCAACGGGATCGGCAGGTTCAGCTCCAGCATGTCGAGCGCCGAAACGTCCTGATTGGTGACCGTGATCCGCTGCGTGATCTCGTACGTAACCGGGTTGGTGAAAGCCACAAAGGTACCGACCGCCTCTGGTTCGCCGGCAAGCGCCGGGGGGGTGGCCAGCAAGACCGCGGCATACAGCATCGAACCCTTCGTCGCCATGACTGCAACGATCCTACGAATCGCGCACGGCTCGGTCAACCGGACGATGGGGCTTTCGCATCCGTTTGTCCCGCGTATTTCGTGTGCCGAGCGCCGTGTATCCAGCGGGGATTGTCAATCGGATGGAAAGGAGTAGGTTTCCACGAACCACCGCGCTGCGCTATTCCGTCTTCCACCCTAAAGACGAATGCCCGAAGGTGCGCTCGATGCGGCGCTACTTGTTCTGCAGGCGTGTCGTTGTGGCCAGCCCCGTGAAGCGCCGCGAGCCCAATGCCGCCTGGGGCAACCCTTCGGGCCACAGGCTGAATGAGACCCCAAAGTCGTCCTCGGCGTCGTCGAAGGCGAACGAAATCGCCGAAAACCACCGCGGGAACCGTCGCACCAGCGCGACCGTGAAATCCAGCGTACGACCGCGCTCGAGATCAAACGCCTCGCGCAAGGCGAGCGTGTGCTTTTCGGTCATGCGATAGTTCATATCGAAGCCCAGCAGGTTCGAGTCGCTCTCCTCGATGAACCGATAGCCGATCAGGTAACTCAAACGCGGTGGGCGCTCCACGACATAGGAAACATTCAGAATGTCGACCTCGCCGTCGTTGACGTCATAGTTCAACTCGCTGAGCAGCGCGGTGCGGTCGTTCACGCGGTAGATGACCGACGAGTTGACGTAGTTGCGCGCGATACTGTTTTCCGGTCGACTGAAGGAGACGAACCCGTTGGTCCGGGCGGTTCCGTCCGCATTGTCGAACACGCCGACCTGTGCGTCCCACGTGAGAAAGTCCACGACACGTCGGGCGTCCGCGGGACCACGCTTGGTCTGCCAGCGCTGGCGAACCCCGAGCTGAACACCGCTCGTCGCATCGATGTCCTCGACGGTGGGTTCAAACTGAAAGAGGTCATCGGCGTCACGGTTCTGCGTGCTCGCCCAGGCCACGACGCTGGGTTTGACCAGGTGTCGAACGCCGTGGATGTCGAACATCTCTGATTGCACATCGGGGTAGACATGGGTCAGGTAGGTGCTCGCGCGCACGCCGATGCTGCCGAAGTAGCGCGACAGACTCCCCTCCGCGGGCGAGTCATCCCAAAAGTCTTGCCGCACGGTCACAAACGGAACCGCCCGCCACGGACCCAGGTCGACGGGCAGACCCAGCTCGTAACGCGATACGGACCGAAGTACCGTGCCCGAGCCGCGCAGCCGACCATCTCGCAGAAACTCCCGGAACGTCTGGTTCTTCGGGCGATAACGCACCACGCCGAGACGGCTTTCCATATACCCGGTCGCCCTTCCGATCGGTTCGCCGACTCGAAAGTAGGCGAGGTCGGGAAGATGCTCCGTTTGTGTCGTGAAATCGAGCGGTCGCGTTTGCAACAGCACGGTGAACGCCCAATTGTCGTGTTGTTTTTTGAGATAGAGGAGCGTTTCCTGCTCCTTGCCGTTGTCGAATTCGGGCTCGAAATACTCTTCGAGGAAATTCTCGTCGGAAATGTACGAAGCTTCGAGCGTGAGCGCCCACTCGTTTTCGAGAAACTGCCTGTGCCGCAACAGCAGGCGCCCGCGAATGTCGGAGTGACCCGCGGGCTCGCGATCTCGACCGAGGAAATCCCGTTCGTCGTCCAGAACGCCGTAGCTCTTGATAAGACCGTAGTATCTGTCGCGCTTATAGGTCACATCCACGCCCGCTGCGGGACCTCGCTTGGTGAAATAATCGAGCGCGAGCGTACCATCGAAGCCGTCGGGCGTTTCCAGCCCGAGTACGTTGAACAGGTACCACTTGGTTTCGATCTCGACGCCGAACTCGTCGCTGAATCCCGTTCGAAGCCCGCGCACGCCGGTTTCGCTCGTTTCAATGCTGCCGGTGATAAAGGGTGTGTAGGCCACCGGAACCCCGCCGATGTTCAATGTCGCGTCGCGGATGCGGAAGCTACCCGCGCTGAGCCCCCCTGTTTGTCCGTTCGGCAGCGCCGGCGTGCGGTT
>CAZWWW010000102.1:0-8519 GCA_964637715.1 uncultured Phycisphaeraceae bacterium
TATGTTGTTTCGCTCCACCAAGACGACGCGTCAGCGGACGGAACTTCTGCTGGTGCTTACCGTGGACATCCTGCGCACGGACCAGGACGTGAGAGACATGTCGGTTGGCGAGCTGGATACGTATTCTTTGCCCAAGTCGATGCTTCAGGACTCGCTGATGGGCAAACTTCGTATCCGACCGCATCAGGACGGCATGGGACCGCGCGGTGAGGAGGAGGACCGGTCGGGTTCGCCTGGGCGTCCAGAGGGCACACCGCCGGGCGAATCCGGTGCGCCGCCTTCGCGCAAACGAACCTACGGACCCAAGATTCCCAAGAAAGTTACACCGACACGCATGCCCGGTTCATTGATTGATCCCGACAGTGTGCCGGTGTACGGACCCGTGGTAGCACGCAGCAGGCAGCTTGTGGGCCCCATGCCGGTTCGCGGAGAGTAGTCACACGTTTCATGAGTTGGGCGGCCGCGATCGCGCGAACGGTTCCGTTTGGTCTGGTGTGGAATTGAGCGTTCGCGCAGGTTAAAGCCTGCGGCTCAGATGGCCGCGAAGCACGCGAACGGTCTGTCCGGCACGGGTTCCGTTTTTACCAGGGCGTTGCGCGATCCGGTTCGTTCCGACCGATTGTCAAAGAAAGGCGATACGCGATCAATGAGAATGCCTTATGGTCAATCGAATAGGTTGCATCGCGTCGCGCGGCTGGCGCTCATGCTTGTTCTTTGCGTTTGTTTGACCGCGTGTCGTTCGCCGCAACAACGATATGGCTCGCGCCCGCGTGCCCGGACAGTCAGGCATTCGCGCAGGGCGAGGGGTCGAGCCGTTACGATTCGGCATGTCGCGTGTCTGTACAATCAGCATCCCTGGCTTAATCTTGACGTCGCCGGTGATCGTGATCCGGAGGGTATTTGGTTCCGCGTGTTTCTTGACCCCGGGACCGGTGAGGGCGTAGCTGCCGAGGGTACTTTTCATGTTGAACTGTATGTGATCGACAAGGATTCCGAGGGGAAGAGCACGCGCACGCTGGCCAGTGATTGGCACTATCCCTCTTCACAGATGTCGCGTATCGGCAAACCCGGTATGCTGGGAGAGGGGTACGTTCTTCAGTTGCGGTGGGCGGACAAGAACATCGCGGGCAAGGAAATCGAAATGATCGTGCAATTCGAGGACGCGTTGGGGCATGTTGTGCGATCCGGTACCAAACGTCTTCGCGTGCCCAAGTATTCCTCATAATTCCGCCGACAGGTTCAAACCGGGGATCATCGTGTATTGCCTACATCAGACAAGCGGTTTGGTTGAATCGCGGCTGCGTTCGCGTCAACAGGTTGGCACAACACCTACAACTTATAGCAAGCTCTAGAGCAAGCTCTCTTTTTGTGTAGCGGTCGAATCACCGTTTCATCAGGCGAATCGATGCGATACGGCGATACACAATAACAGACAATGCTGTATTGCAGCGTCACAGCTTACTCTTAGGGTTCGTTGTGTGTGGCATGGGCAAACTTGTTTGCCCGTGACTGCTCCGCCAGCAACACGGGCAAGCTGCTGCTTGCCCATGCCACCCGATAAACAAGGTGTGGCAAAGCACTAGTCTTGTGTAGCTGTTGAATCTTTGATCCATCCGGTACAACGACTCGATTCGGCGATACACAATATCGGAAAACGCTGTGATGATCGCGCGCCCCACGATGAAAACGCACGCGGATGGGGGCGCGGTCTCGTGAAAGTGAGGCAGCGGATGCGCAGCAGAATGATGGTCGGGATTGTGGTGGCGCTGGTAGGGCTTGTTGGGGTGATTGTATCGTGCGATCGAACAAGGCGCGCGTCAGGCAACAAGAACGGTTATTCAGCAGCTTCCACCCTCGACCATTCTGCGGTTCCGGTTGTCGGTGAACCGATCGACGTGGTGCGCCGTGCACATGAGCTGCGACTGGACCGCCGATGGCTCGATCTTGAGGAACTGATCGTTCCCGAGCAGCGGCCATTGGTGTCGGAGCTGGTGCGGGCAACGGATGCATTGCTCGAAGCGAACGATCATCTCCGGGGCGTTATTGAGAAAGAGCACGGGTTTGCGGCGTGTCTGTCGTTTGACCGGTCGGCAGCCGGTAATGCGATCGGTGTGTTTTCGGTAGACGTGCGTGCCTTGGCGCAGCGCGTGGACGGCAACCACGCCGTGGTGACGATTCAAGTGGCGGATCGTGTTCCCGTTGAACAGGTCGAGCTCCTGCGTCGCGGTGGTCGGTGGTTGATTCAGACCGATCCGCCGATAGAGGGTGTCGCCAAGCAGATCAAGCGGCTGGCGTACGTGCTGCACGCGACAGCGGCGCGAGTGGCGCGGATGCATCTTTCGGTCAGTGAGATTGAACGGGAACTCGATGCCCAGCAGGCGCCCGCGCTGCGCAGTCTTGCGCGGCTGGCGCATGGCGATCCGTAGAGGGTTCTTCGTCCGCCTGCGGGCGCGGAAACCTGCACCCAACGAGTTAGTTGCGGGTTTGACGCTGTACAGACATCGGCACAATGCGGGGGTCGTGCGGTTCTGGAAATCCTTGTAAGCGAGCGGCGCTGCCGGAGGGTTTGGCGTTTAGGGACCGGATGCGTTTGCGGCCGCCTTCCGTTCAGCCACGCGGGCGGCGAAGAGCCCGATCTCAAACAGAGCGTACATGGGAACAGCCAGGAGCATCTGGCTGATGACGTCCGGCGGGGTCAGCACAGCACCGACGACGACGCACGCCAGGACGACGAAGCGCCGCGCTCGCTGCATGGTTCCTACGGACGCGATGCCGGTTCGCGCCAGGAAAAACACGACGATCGGTGTTTCAAAGGCCAAACCGAATCCGAGTGCGAACGTAAGTACGAATGAGATGTAGAAGTCGATCGCGAATTGGCTCTGCATGGGGCTTCGCGCGGGACCGATGTCGAGCGGTGTGGACAGAATGCCAGCGGGTGTCTGGATCATAAACGTACGCGTGGTCTCGTTGATCCACGTGTCGCCGTTTTCGGGGTGCTCGGGGTCTTCACTCCGCAGGGGAAGCTTGAGGAGCGGGTGTGTGGTGTGTACCGATCTCGGGTGTTCCGGTTCGGACAACAGCAATTGCTGAAACGCCGTTGGGGACAGGTCGGCGGTCTGGAAACTCTCGTTGAAGGTGATAAAGAACTGCAACACGATCGGCAAGACGACGTAATACACGAACAAGACGCCAATCACGAACAGTCCGGAGGCGGTGGGTACGAACAGGCGGGCAAACCGTCGTTCGTTCGCGTACAAACCCGAGGAGATGAAGGACCACGCCTGGTGGATGACCCACGGCATGGACAGGATCAACCCCGCCAGCAAGGCGATCTTGAGGTACGCCGTAAAGGCGGCGGTCGGCGACAACACCTGTAATTGCGGCGGCAATCCGTTCGCGTATTGTACGCGCCACAGCGGCAGGCAGATGAACCGAAGGATTACCTTTCCGAAAATCAGGCAGAAGCCCGCGGAGACGGCGACGCCGATGAGCGTACGAATAAGCGCATTCCGCAGTTCATCGAGGTGATCGCCGAAGGACATGCGCGAACGATCTTCGGGAGGGTCTTGCGCATCCCGCGCCTCCGCGGTGATAGAAGACTGAACCGGTACGTCCGTGGCCATGCGGCGGCGATTCTAGAAGGCGAATGGATCAGCGTCAATCGACGCAGAACGGCAGGGCGGTCGGATCACAAATCCTCGGCCGACTCCGTGTTTGCACGGCGGTCGTTCGCGGTGCGCTCGTGTCTCCGTCTTAATCGGTAGATGCGGGCTCCGTATGCCGCTAGGCCTTGTGGCGATAAGGGCTCGTGCTTGCGGTCACGCACCCTTGCGGAACACGGCCACCACGTCCTCAATCGGTACGACAAAAAGGAAGTTGTCCGTGTCGAACTCAACGGGTATCGCGTGTTTGGGGTTGAACAGCACCCGGTCATACTGGCGGATCGGAAAATCGACGTCGTTCTCGATCTGGGCGGAGATAGCCACGATGCGTCCGGTTATCGTCGGAATCTCGACGGAATCCGGCAGCTCGATGCCTCCTTTGGTGACTTTCTTGTCCTCATCCTTGCGGATAAGCACGCGCTTGCCAAGCGGCTCGACGATGTCCAATTTGCTTCGTTGGGGTTCCGTTCTGCGTGCCATGGTCGCAAACCTTGTTGTACACGGAGCTTCAAAGAGCAAACGCTCTTTTTGTGTAGCGGTCGAATCACTGTTTCATTCGGTAATACGACTCGATTCGGCGATACACAATATCAGAAAACGCTATAGTACAAGCGTACCTTCGTTCGCTATTCCATTATAGGCTCTTGGCAGCAGCAAACCCACGGCGTTTCTTGTGGAGCGGTGCCCTGTTTTGTGCCCACTGCGCCTCGGCAACGAACGCCTATCAAGGGGTGGCATCGAACGCATCAAAGGCGGTGCGCGGTACCGACACATCTTTAGTTCGTGTGAGGGGCTTATGGTTCGGTCCCTCTACCGTTACGGTTGTTCTAAAAACGCCCGGCCTGCGAAACCGATGAATCGGCTCGGCAACCGTTGCGGTATCTCCGTCTCCGAAATCCCACAAATACTTCTTCGGTCGGTAGGTACCGGATAGCTTGAACCGAACCGTCAGGGGGTCGTCGTGCTCGTTGGGCACTAGGTGAATGTGGAGCCACGGCGAGGTTCGAATCACGCGTTCGTAAAACTCGACAACCCGCTCGGCGTCGGCGTCGCGGCTGGAGGCCATGACATCAACCCGCACGTTGGCCAAGCGCGACCGCAACCATTCAATGCACTGTTGTGTCTCTTTGTTCGTGAAGAGCCCGGATGCGCGGTGCTGAACCAGAACCGGCTGATCGGCATCGACGTGCAGATCAGGGGCGGTGAACCAGGCGGGGTCGAACGACGGTTCGTTCACGCTGACCGCGCGAAACGTCTCCGGTTCCGACAACCCGGCGAACAGGGCCGTCCGTCCGCCGCGCCCGCAACCGTGCAGAAACACGCGATCCGTGGAAACGGTCAGACCCGCCCGAACGTGCCGGACGACCGCCAGGATTTGGTCCCGGTCGTTTGACAATTGCGCTTGCTCGTCGGGTCGATCGAACCAGACGCTGCCACCATCGCCAGTCGTCAGCGTCGGTACCACCACGATAAACCCGTACCGCTCGGCCAGTTGCGTCCAATCTCGAATCTGCCGTGCGGCGGAATCGGGAAAGCGTCCCGGGCACACGACAACCAGCGGCCAGGACTGGCGCCGGTCGTACGCCGAAGGGCGGTACGCGAGATAGTTCGTCTTGTAGTTCGGCTCAAGACGTTGGCGGATCGGTTCGGGCACGTTCGGGTCGTCCAGCGGAGAACAGCCGGGCGTCAATAAGCCGACCGCCGGTAGCAGCGCGAACGGGAACGCGATCAGCCACCGTCGGGGTTTCGTTTGTCCTTGATCTCGCATGGCTGGACCGTTCTATAGCGTTATCCGATATTGTGTATCGCCGAATCGAGTCGATTAGCCGGATGAAAGGGCGATTCGACCGCTACACAAAAAGAGAGCTTGCTCTAGGTTCGTTGTGGGTGGCATGGGCAAACTTGTTTGCCCGTGACTGCCCCGCCAGCAACACGGGCAAGCTGCTGCTTGCCCATGCCACGCAAAAAACAAAGTATGACAAAGCACGAGAGTTTGCTCCAATCGGCCGACGTTCGTTGCCCTAAAGGTGTCGTCCGGCGACGCCGCACGTCGGCATTGTTAGATCGCCGTGGGGTCTGAATCAAAGCCGGTCGGGTAGGAACGCAACCGACTCGTTCGTTACCGGCGAATCTCAAACCCGCATCGGGCGAGAAACGCTTCCATCGTCGCGCGGAACGCGTTCACATCTTCGTCGACAAGGGTGCGTTCGTTATGCCCGATTACGGTTCGGAACGTCAGGCTGCGCACCTCCGATCCGACCGATTCACCGTCATAGCTGCCCACGTAGGAAATGCGCCGCAGCAACGGCTGGTCAAACGCGGACAGCTTGCCGATCACATCGTTGTAGCGCGTCACTTTAGGCACGAGGAACGAAAAATCGAGTTCGACAAGCGGGTAGGGCGGTATAGAGGCGATCCGTGGAATTACCGGTTCGGTTTTGACCGCTTCGCTCAGCGACAAC
This sequence comes from uncultured Phycisphaeraceae bacterium, assembly GCA_964637715.1. GTDB lineage: Bacteria > Planctomycetota > Phycisphaerae > UBA1845 > UBA1845 > CAZWWW01. The sequence goes on from CAZWWW010000102.1 coordinate 6,125, forward strand.
TCCGCCCAGGCGATCCCCCACGGAACCAGATGCTCGTCCATGCGCCGGCGCAGTGCCATATCGATGACGCTGACGCGCCCGACCACGTTATCGCCGACGATTATGGAGGCTGTCCGGTGCGGATGTTCCCACGGCAACTCTGCCGATGCAGCCGCTTGGGCAAAACGCACGCCGCGCTCGAAGTAGGAGCGAGACCATCCCGCCAGGGCGCCCTTGAGTTGCGCGTAGAGCGCCTCCTCGGCGCTCTTGCGCCGCGCGGCTGCGATCATCGCGAAGTGGCGGTGTTCCGTCGCCTCTCCGGTGGCCGGATCGAATACGCTGCCCAACTCCATGATCTTCAACGACGAAAAATGGAACCGATTCTTTTCCACGCAAGCTAGTAACCCGGGTAGCAGCGAACGCCTGAGTCGCTCCAGCCCGGCGCTGGCCGGATTGCGCAGTTCGACGCAGGCACCCGGGTCATACCCCAGACGCTTCATCCACTCACTCGGGTGCCACAGGTAGCCGTGGATTTCATGGAAGCCTTGCGAGGCGGAGCAATAGGCCAGCGTGCGCTGTTCCAGCTCGTGCAGCTTGTGCGGCGGGAACGGCCGAACCGCCACGCGCGGCATCGCCGGCGGCAGCGCGTCGTATCCCACGAAGCGCATGATCTCTTCGATTACGTCGGCTTCGATGGAAACATCATTCGTCGCGCGATACGACGGAACGGTCACCCGCCATCTTGATTCATCTTCCGCCAACGCAAACCCGATTGGTTCGAGCAGCCGCGCTGCCTGCTCAAAGGGGATTGTATGACCCACCGTTCGGGCGACGTGTTGTGGATCAACGTCGACAACGATGACGTCGAAGCGCTTGGGATAGGCGTCCGACAGACGGCTCATCAGTGTCATCCCAGGGTACATGTCGCGCGCCAGATGAACGAATCGTTGGATGGCCAGCACCGTATGCGCCGGGTCAAGCGATTTCTCAAACCGTGCGCTGGCATCCGTGCGCAGGCCCAGACGCGCCGCGGCCCGTCGGATGGTGGCGGGGTCGAAATTGGCGGATTCAAGCAGCAGCGAGGTGGTCGTGTCGGACACCTCCGTTTCGAGACCGCCCATCACACCGGCCAGGGCGATCGAGCGGCCGCCCGTTTTTATCATCAACATGCGGTCGTCCAACGTGCGATCCACGCCGTCAAGCGTACGAAACGTTTCCCCCCGTGACGCCCAATCCACTTCGATGTGGTCCACGTGCGCCGCGTCGAAGGCATGGGTCGGTTGCCCCAGCTCGGCCATGATGTAGTTGCTCAGGTCGACCAGCCCGGTAATCGGTCTCATGCCCACCCGTCCAAGGCGAAGCTGCATCCAGAGCGGCGCGGGCTGTGTCGGAACTCCCGAGAGCGCCAGACCACTATACCGCCGGCACGCGTTCGGATCGGCGATGTCGATCGGTATTTCAGGCAACGACGCGTCCGCCAATTCCTGTACCGGCACAACCGGATACGGTTTCAGGTTCTTACCCAGGATCGCCGCGATCTCTCGGGCGATACCGTAATGACCCCACAAATCGGGGCGGTGGGTAAGCGACTTGTTGTCCACCTCGATGATCCAATCGTCGAACCATTCGGGGGGTAGCGGCGTGCCGGGGTCGACAGAGTTGTCGAGGAACACCGCCTCGTTCGTGGCCATGTCGATTCCAAGTGCGTCGCCCGGCAGGATCATCCCGATGCTGTCGTGACCGGCGACGGCTGTCGAAGCGATGTGCCCCAATGCGCCGACGTGCGCTCCCGGCGGGGCATAAACAACGCCCAGACCCACGTGCACGACCGGCGCGGCCGAGACCGTTTGAACGGTTTGATCGTTGCCCACGTCGAGCGTGACGAGGTGTAGTTTCTTACTACCGGATAGCGCACGGACCTCGCGCACCCGTGCGGCGATCAACGCCCGTGCATCAAGTCGAACGTTGTTCACGCCTTCGACTTCGGCGGTCGTGCGTGTGAACCGCTCCGCCAGTGCGCGCGCATCGAGATCGTCCGGCAGCTCGACGAAGTCACGAATCCAGTTAAGCGATATCAGCATGGCAGCGTAGCGCTTTTTGATAACACCGGGGCGATCAACTCACGGTCTTCATGCACAACCATATTCCCACACGAGTGTCGGACTCCCTGCATCAAACGGCACGACAAGCGATACGGCGCACACTGCCCGCCGGTTCGGCACACTGCGAACGGGCTCATAGCGATTCCCGACATCGTGTACCGCCGAATCCCGTCATTCGCCGAACCCGTCATTTGACCGTATGAAACAACGATTCAACCGCCACACAACGCAAGTGCAGCGCCGCAGCTTATCCCTGGGGTTTGTGGTGGGTGGCATGGGCAAACTTGTTTGCCCGTGTGTTTCCGATCGAGAAC
>CAZWWW010000103.1:0-8480 GCA_964637715.1 uncultured Phycisphaeraceae bacterium
CTTCGTGAAGAAACGGCTGCTTGGTCAACGGACGTCAACGCAACGCAACGCAACGCAACGCAACGAGGCGTCGATTGGCAAATGAAAATCGAAGACGCACGGTGCAAACTGAAGTCCGCGTACCCGAACATTAAGGTGTGACAACGCAGCAGTATTGTGTAGCGGTTGAATCGTTGTTTCATCCGCTAAAACGACTCGATTCGGCGATACACAAATCCGGTAAACGCTATAACCGAAAACCCACTCTGCTGTAGACCATAGGAATCGCTGTTGCCACAACCTTTCCTATACCTGCAATGGACCCGCCTGAGGACGATATCGGGCGCGCGAAGCAGTATGGCCGCCCGGTCGACGAAAGTGACGGCGCATGTTGGGCTGGAACCCGAACGATCGACGCGCGGCGGCAAATTTTGCGCCACGCAGCTTCGGTGTGTGCAAACGTGCGACCCGTAGCGGTGTGGTGGACCAACACCCCCAATAGAGCGAATACTTCACAGGGAATCGTGCGGTACGTGTGTGTTATAGCCAACATTCTCGGAACTTAATGGTTGACTCGTTTGGGGGCTGCTGGTACTCTTTCCCACTCAGTGGTGATTAGTGGGTCAAAGGGTGCTCTGTGCGGTTCTTTACGGGTCAACATGAGCGAACGATTGACGACAAGAACCGCATTCAGTTGCCGGCCCAGCTCCGGGCCGGGGTTCATCCTGAACGCGACGGCGCGGGTCTGTACGTTACCCTCGGGGAGCACCGGGGGACCCTTTCGATTTTCACAGAGCGTGGGTTCGAGGAGTTGGCCTCCCGTATTGAAACGGAGTTCATGCCGGGGCCCGAAGCGCAGCGCTTCGAATTGCAGTTTTATGCCCTCGCTTCCCGGGTCGAGCTGGACAAACAAGGACGTTTCGTCCTGCCCGACCGACTTGTCACCAAGGCACGACTGAACAGAGACGTCGTGCTCGTTGGTCAGAAAAACAGGATCGACCTCTGGAACCGGACTGAATTCGACCGGTCCATCGGCATCGATTGGGAGGGCGACGCGTGGCCCGACTGGAAGGGTTTTCTACGGGCCCGCCCCAACCGGCCACCCGGCGGGAACGGCGTGTTGAGATGAGTGAAGGTGCGATGGGTACGACGGAAGGCACACCGGTCATTGAGCAAAGGCGTTGGTTGTCTGATGTTATGAACACAATGTGATCTCCTTCGATCAGGCGTCGCAGCGGTAGAAGTGAAGGGAATCGCCTCGCCGCGGCGGTGGCAGGACACACGAGAGGGTCTTGTTATGGCGATGAATGAGTGCCGTTTGGTGCGACGAATCCAGCGTGGGCAACAGGCACAGGCGCCAGGGGTCGCGGCGGACCCGGTGGGTGCCCGTGATGTCGCCGAGCTGGAATCGCGTGTCCATCGCCTGCGTGCCATGAGCGAACGCTTTGCTCATGTTAGACTCTCGAAGTATGTCGCGCTAAGCGGCGCGGCGGATTGGCCTGTACACAAAGGGGCGCCTTGCGTCGCCACGGAGGCGTGACGCAAGCCCCTGACCTGTGTGTGGATCCTTATCGAGGGGGAGCGCAACGTTGGCCCGGGAGTTGAGCGGACATACCCCCGTCCTGCCCGATGAAGTCCGCACGATGCTCGCGCCGCGTGCGGGCGAGACGATGCTGGACGCGACGATTGGTCTCGGTGGGCACGCGGCCCTGCTGGCCTGCGAACTGGGCCCCGATGGACTGCTCATAGGTCTCGACGTTGATCCCGACAACCTCGCTACGGCAGCGGCGCGCCTTGAGGATGTCCCGTGCCGTGTTGAACTTCGCCAGGCCAATTTTCGAGAGGTACGCTCCGTTCTTTCGTCGCTCGAGCTGGGCGGTGTGGACATCCTGCTGGCTGATCTGGGCATCAGCTCAACGCAACTCGATGATCCGTCTCGCGGGTTTTCCTTTCGGGCGGAGGGACGATTGGATATGCGTTTTGACCCCCGGTTGAGCACGACGGCTGAAGAACTCGTCAACCGCTTGAGTGAGCGTGACCTGGGCGATCTGCTCTACCACAACGCGCAAGAGACCGCCGGACGACGAATCGCCAAGCGCATCTGTCAGGTGCGTCGGGATGCCCGTATTACGTCAACGATTCGGTTGGCGGACGTGGTGTGCGGCGCTTTGGGTGTTGATCCTGATTCACGCAAGAGCAAGATCCATCCGGCGACGCGCACGTTCATGGCTTTGCGCATGGAGGTGAATCAGGAGCGGGCGTGTCTTGACGCGTTGCTCGAAGCAGCCCCTGCGGCGTTGAACGCGGGCGGGCGCTTCGGCGTGATCGCGTTTCACAGCGTGGAAGATAAAGCGGTCAAGATCGACTTTCGTCACCGTAAGACTGAGCGCGTGTACGACATCTTGACGAAGAAACCCATAGTCGCCGGCGAGCAGGAGCGTCGTGTTAATCCGCGCTCGCGGAGCGCGAAGCTGCGTGTAGTGGTTCGGTTGTCGGAGGCGACCTGAACGATCAGGACGGTGGGGAGTGCGGGCGGAGCACCGCATTGACACCGAACAGGCAGGGAGGATCGTATCGATGGCGAAGGAGACAAAGGTGGGTCTGCTCGCGGGCCTGGCGTTTATCATCTGCTTCGCCGTCATTCTCACGAATCGAGGACAGACCCGCCGCTACGCCGCGGACACCGGTCTTGAGTCAGCGCTCCGGATGGATGTCGCGCCGTCACGCGGACCGACGGTCGCGGGTGCCACCGAAGGCCGGTTTCGCGACGTTCTTCCCGAAAACAATCGTATTGATGCGCCCGTGATGCGCGAACGCGCCTTGGAACAACGCCTCCACATGCGCCGCCGCGCGCACATACCGACGGTCAGCGGTTCGGAGATCGATTGGGCAATCGATGCGGTCGACTACGCAGGAAACGGGGCGGAACCTAATGGCCGCGCGGTCAGCCGTGTCGATCAGGCCCGTCCGTCTCACCAGAGTGAGCCGGTGCGCCAAGCGCGACACGACGGTCACGCGGACGCACGCAGCGCGCTGGCGGAATTGCTCAGACAACGGACCGGCTACGGGGCGGCACTTTCATCCGAATCGCAGGCTGCAGTGGCGACGCAGACCGACTCCAAAACGACAACTTTTGCGCCGTCGAAGGGGTCGGCGTCCAAAGAATGTACGACCAACACGAGTCATGACCGCGCGTCCGCGCGTCCGCTGCTGACGTACCGCGTGGTTGCGGGCGATACGCTTTCGTCCATCGCCAGACACTATTACGGCGCCGGTACGCGACGGAATATCGACGCGATTCTCGATATGAACCGATCGGTCCTGGCGAACCCCAACATGATTAAGGTCGGCATGTCGTTGGTACTGCCGGATTGGCATCGTGAACAGACCCGAGCGGGTTCACCCCGCCCCGTGGTCGACCGCGACGCCCGGCTCGTAGTGAGCCGACAGCGTACGACGGCGGTGCGGTGGTATCAGGTTCGCAAGAATGATCGATATGTCAGCATTGCCCGCCAACAGCTCGGGGATGCAAGCCGTTGGCGCGAGATCTACGATCTCAACAAAGACAAGTTTCCTGATCCGAATCAGATTCGCGACGGCGTGCGTATCAAACTGCCGTCCCGTTAGCATCGTGCGTCCATCATCCATGAACAGCATCCGCGCATTCGCCATTCTTGTCGTGCTGGGAGGGATCGCCCTGGGATTGGTGCAGCTTCGCACGGCGCAGTCGCGCGCGGCTGCGTCGCTGCTACGCATGGAGGCAAAAAGGATCGCACTGCGCCGAATGCTTTGGGATCTTGAAACGAGCGAGGCCCGGCTTCGCGCTCCGGAGCGGATTATCGACGCTACTGAGATGCTTCCGGCATCGTTGGTGCCACCTGGTCCCCTTCGTCCTTTGCGCGGTCCCACGACGTTGATCGTCCAGCGTCCCTGGCCGCGTGGCACAAGGCCCATGGCCAAAAGGCCGGGGCGGACTCAGCAATGACGTAGCGAGCCACTCCCTTTCCATTCCTTTTTGAAAAGGGGGAACGTTAAACGCGCTCCGCTTCACGCAGCTCCAATCAGCTTTATGCCGCGCGTTCTTTGGTCCGCGGGCAAAGACGGTTGGGCACATTCTAAAGATGGTGGAATCGTCCATGTCTGAGATGACCGACGCGATGGAGAACCGGCAACGAAGAACAGGCACGTTCTTGCTTGCACTGTTACTGTTATCGTTTGTGGCTGTTGGGGTCCGGATTGTTCACATTAATCGAGCGCACGGGGCGTCACTTCGAGCGCAGGCGGCGCGGCAGCATCGGAGTCGTGCGATCGTTCCGGCGCGGCGCGGGACGATCTTCGACGCCCGGGGGCGCGCCGTCGCGGTGAGCCGGCAGATGCCGGATGTCTTTGTCGATCCGGCGCGTAGCGAGGACCTTGTAGGGCTGGCGGGGCGTCTCAGTCCGCGCATCAACGTTTCCGCGCAGGATATCTTGAACAGTATCCGGGCGCGCCCTGATTCACGGTACATCGTGGTGGCGCGCGGCGTTGACCGCATCACCGCCGACGCGGTGCGCGCTTTGAACGATCCGGCGGTGGGATTGACCCAGCGCCTCGTGCGCAGTTATCCCCTGGGCAGGTCGATGGCCACCGTGATCGGCATCGTCAATAGAGACCAACAGGGTCTGGAAGGGATCGAGCTTCAATTCGATAAACACCTGTCGGGGATGGACGGCGAGCGCGACACGATTCGCGATGCACGTCGTCGGGCGCTGTGGCGGTCGGCGTCACAGGGCAAGCCGCCGCGCGACGGCGGGCATCTCGTGCTTACCATTGATGCCGCGATTCAACGGTTTGCCGAGGAGGCCCTGGCGACAACGGTCATGCAGTTTGAGGCTGAGAGCGGGGTCGTCGTGGTGATGTCACCCAGGAGCGGCGATATTCTGGCCATGGCGTCCGTTCCGACCTTTGATCCGAACCATCCGAACGATTTCCCTATGGATGCGCGACGCAACAGAGCCGTAACGGACGCCCTCGAGCCGGGCAGTACGTTCAAACCGATCATCGCCTGCGGCGCGCTCGACGGGGGGTTCGTGTCGCCTACCGAACAGATTGACTGCCACAACGGGGTGTATCGTTTTGGAAGGCGGCGCGTCAAAGACACCAGACCGCACGGTTTGCTCGATCTACGTGGCATCATCACGGTAAGCAGCAACATCGGTATGGCCACGATTGCGACCCGAATGGGGAACCCGCCCCTATACGACACGATCCGGCGGTTCGGGTTTGGTGAGACGACCGGACTCCGTTTCCCCGGTGAAGACGACGGACTGGTACGCCCGCTGGACAAGTGGACGAGCTACTCGACAACGTCGGTGTGCATGGGGTACGAAATCGGTGTTACTCCGCTGCAGCTCATTACGGCGTTTGTGGGCATTATCAACGATGGTTTGTTGATCAGGCCACGATTGGTGCGACAACTACTCGCACCCGATGGTCGGGTGATGGAACAGTTTGAAGGGCCCGAGGTGGTCCGCAGGGTAGCCACACCGGAGGTGGCTCGATTCGTGTCGCGAGATTTGATGCGCTCGGTAGTCGAGCATGGGGGCGGTTCAGCCGCAAAACTCGGCGGATACAGCGTGATGGGCAAGACGGGTACGTCCAAGTTGGTGTACCGCGATCGACCGGGCTATGAACCGGGGCAGTACTCCTGCGCGTTTGTCGGTGCGGCGCCGGTGGATGATCCGCAGGTGGTCGTATTGGTGATGGTGAGGCGACCCGACGCCCATCGAGGCTATTACGGCGGGAAGGTGGCGGCGCCTGCGGCGGGGAAGATCATCGCGCAGACGCTGGCGTACTGGCAGGTTCCGCCCGATGAAGCCGTTTCTTCGGCTACCGGTCGGCGCTGAAAACGGTGCCACGTGGCGGCACGCTCATTGCGTATTCCGTGGTCCTGGCGCTTGCGTTTCTCCCCGCGTGATAGGGGCGCGCCACAAGGATTGCTCGGCGTTTTCCAAACGGGTTTTATGGGCCACCGGTGACACGCTTAGCCATCTTGTCGTTACCCTTTCCGTTCCAGAGCTTGTTGGTCGCGCGAAAGACTTCTTCGGTGGGGGTGAGTACCGGGATCGGGTCGCCTCCTCGAAAACCGGGATGCTTTCCCGCTTGGTCGTTCAGTTCATAACCAAGTTTCTTTAACCCCATCGACTCGGCGTGGGCATCGACGAAGACGACGTTGGCCTTGCCGTCGTGGCGCGGCTCGGCGGGGGAGTATTGATAGTTGGCTTCCTGCACGTCATAGACGTCAGGCCAAAAGCGCTGGGCGTTGCGCTCCACGGCCAGACGTGGGGGATCGAGCGCGAATGATTGTGGTCCGTGTCTGAATCCGCCCCCGCGACTGTCGGCGATCAGCACCGTGCTCGATGCGGCCGGAAGCTGGTGAAGCCCCACGGCGAAATTGTCCCAACGATCGGGGCGCCTGTCTTTGCGCGTATTACCCAGGTATTGATAGTTGTACCCGAAGGCACCGTCCCGGATGTTTTTCTGGTACAGCGGATCGTCCAACGACGGGCAGGTGAATACGTTGTTGGTCATCGACATCGTATCAATCGCACCGCGACCGGTATCATCGCCAAACGGATAGAGTCCCATCGCCTTGAACTTTGACGGGTCGATCACCGGTCCGGACCCGGTCTGGATAAACCACTGCCAGCGAGGTCGCTCGCGACCGAACTCGTTGACAAAGGGCCGATACCGCGGATCGAACGATGGGACGACGGTGTCCAACCGGACGGGGTAGAAGGTGTCGCGGTTTTCGTTGAGGTAGACGGTTGTTCCGGTACCCAGCCCCTTCAGCGTCGAGAGGCAGGCGCTCATTTTCGCCTGCTGCCGCGCTTTCGAAAGGGTGGGAAACAGAATCGCCATGAGCAGAGCGAGAATGGCGATCACGGTGAGCAGCTCGATGATGGTAAACGCCTTCTTTTCTGGTTGAGTCATACCGATGGTCTCCGGGTTTCGGCGGGATTCATAAGCCCCTGCGAGCCATTCTAGCGCCTTTTGCGCGTTTGTGTAGCGGTCGAATCTCTCCGTCGTCCGATCGATGGGTCTGGATCGTTTCCTGCCACGGCGGAGAGCGCTGTGAGAATCGATCAGAAACGGGGGATTCAGGCTTGCCGCCGCGTTTTCACCGGCCGGATGCCCCTATCAGGTCGTTTCGTGGCTGATAGTAACGTCGCGAAATAGTTTGAACCCCTCCCTCGCCGGTACGACTGTATGATCGCCGACGATGCGGAGAACGCAGGATGACATTCAGGACGAGTTGTGGGTTCTGCGGTGCCAGGAAGGGGACGTCGACGCGTTGTCCGCGCTGATTGCGCGCTGGCAGCCGAAGCTGACCGGCTTCGCGTGGCGGATGTTGGGCGAGCGCGAAGCAGCCCGCGATGTCGTTCAGGATGCCTGGATGGCTATTGTCCGCGGACTCAACCGTCTGGATGATCCGGCGCGGTTTCGCACCTGGGCGTACCGTATCGTGCGTAATAAATGCGCGGACCGTTTGCGCCGACACCGTCTCGAACGAAAGGTCGACCGCGAGCGCCGGGCGGCGGCGGTCACCGGGGAATCGACGGACAACCGGACCGCGGCGGCGGAGGTCACCGACGTCGGATCGCAACTTCGCGACGCGCTGGAACGGTTGCCGACCGAGCAGCGCACGGTGCTGTGGCTGCACTATCTCGACGCCATGAGCGTGACGGAGATAGCCCTGACGATGGAAGTTCCTGTGGGCACGGTGAAATCCCGGCTTCACCATGCGCGCCGTCACCTTCGGGAGATTCTTGAAAGGACAGAACCATGAACGACTTGGACCGCCAGATTCAGGCCGCCCTGCGGAAGGAAGACGCTGATGCGCTCAGCGCGTTTACGCGGGAACCGTCGATGTTCGAGTTGATGATGGAAACCTTTAGAGGACGCCATCGCAAACTCGTATGGCTTACCATGTTCTGGGGTCTGGTGTTTTTTGTCTCGGCGGTCGTCTCTGGGGTGAAGTTCTTCAACACGCAGGACACGCGGGAAATGCTGCTGTGGGCGGTGGCGTTTATGGTCTGCATCTCGGCAGTCTCCCTATTGAAGATGTGGTGGTGGATGGAAATGAACAAGAACGCCATCACCCGAGAGATCAAGCGTCTGGAACTGCAGGTAGCCCGACTGGCCGGACGCATCAAAGACTGACCTTGATGCATAGCGACCCGGTCAACCTGTCTAGAGCAGGCTCTAGAGCGCGTTCAGTGATCTCGTAGCGTCCGGTCGCAAAGAATCCCCGTGAAACACGTGTATACAGACGCTACAACAACATAGAACTTGTTCTAGAGCATTTATCGTTTTCATGGGCCGGTCCTTGGACACCCGCACCGGCCTCGAGACCGTGAAGATCGCGCGGGCTGAAGCCCGCGGCTCGGAGCACAGAAACGGGAAATGCTCTAGAGCATTCTTAATCCAGGTGTAGCGTGTATCCGCAATGTTTGTAGCAG
>CAZWWW010000104.1:0-8444 GCA_964637715.1 uncultured Phycisphaeraceae bacterium
CCCGTTGCCCCGCCTGCGTGCTGGCGTCGCTTGGGAGGGTGCCGTCCTCCCAGAAACGCCGCTCGCGTATGCCGGTCATCAGTTCGAGTCGTCCCTCGTGCACGCCGAATCGCTCATAGACCGGGGCGAGTTCGCGCTCGATCTCCAGCGATGTAACGACGCGCTCGGGCAGCACATAGCCGAACGCCTCCAGGCATACGCGACGAAAGCTGAACATCCGGTTCGTTAATCTCCGCAGGGTGAATCGTATCGGACCGGCGTAGCACAACATTGGCCGTCGCCCGTACTATGGTTCGCCGCATTGTATCGATACGCCCTCAGTCCGATAGGGGGACGGGTTGCTTTGGCGCTAAAGCCACCGCGTTGACTTTCCCTTCCTTCGCGCCAAAAACCCAATAGCAGCACGACGCGTTAAACCGGCCACAAAACCGGGTCGTGCGCGCAACTGGGGGGATAAGAAGCTGAACACCCGAAGGCACTCAGGATGCCTGCGGCGGGTGGTCCGCGCGACGGGGGTCGTTGCGGCGCTCGCATTCGTGGGATGTGGTAATACGGTCACCAACCGGCTGACTGTGCGCCCGCTCATCGTCACCAATTGTTCGACTGACGGAGCGCCCGAACCGGCGACCGATCTGGTTGTGCTTGAGTGGGGTGGTGGTCGTACGGTGCTCTATCCGGACGTTGACTTCCCCGGTATGGACCTTAGCGCGTTCGCCCTTACGGAGGGTGGCACGCTCGCGGATCGCGGCGATAACTTTTTCGCCCGTGTGCGCGAGTCCGTTTCGCTTATCCTCTGCGACGCCCCCGACATTCTGGTTCGCGTGGAAAACGCGGATGGGGAACCGTCCCCGGGTGCTACGACGATTCGCATTGTACAGGACGTGGCCCCGTCCGGCAGCGCACGCATCGGTGAAGCTGAGTTCGATCCCTGCAACGTGTACCACGACGACGAGGGGATTATCTACGCGGAACAAATCCGCCGATTGGGCACCGATTATTCCTTCGACGAGTGGGTGGTCATGTTCGCCAACACGATCGCCCATGAGCTCGGGCACACGCTCGGATACGGACACATCCCGCGGTCTGATGCCCCGGACGACGGTCGGGCGCTCTTTGTCGAAATCATGCTGGAAAGCCATACCCTGGCTGAACTCGTTCGGGAGGAGCGGTTTCTTGTTGACCAGGACACCTGTGCTGCGAGCCCCACTGCCGCCCGCCACCGTGGCGACATAGTCATAACCTGCGGCCAGCCTATCGGGGAATAGATCGAGACCTGTTCTCATGTAGCGATCGAATCATTCCGTCATTCGGTGCATCGACACGACACGATGATACACGATAATAGAGCTTGTCCTAGTACTCTGCCACACGTGATCTGATGTGTGCCATGGGCAAGCAGCAGCTTGCCCGTGTTGTTCCGGGGGAAGTCACGGGCAAACGAGTTTGCCCATGCCAGCCCGTGATATTCATCAGTTGAGCGGTGTCGGAGCACTAACGCGCAGGAGTGTCCGTGACCAAGCCCGTTATCCATCGACTCACCGCCTATCGCCTTCCCGTCCCGGTACGACAATCGGGTGGCGCGAGAGATGCGCAGACACGCGCGAATGAGGCGATCGTCGTGGCGCTTGAGACCGTGCGCGGCGCGATCGGGTACGGCGAGACCTACGCACCGGACACGGCAGGCGCCGCCGCAAACAGTGATTCGATCACGGCCGCGCTTAACGAGGTGTTTGGACCTTTCCTCGTGGGATTTCATCCGGAGTCCTTTCCGGAGGCGCTTGAGTTCATCGAGGCGCTTCCGGGGGCGGATGACCGGGGTCGACCGTGTGCCACATGCCGGGCGGCTGTTGAGTTGGCGCTCCTCGATCTTTCGATGCGCGCGTTTGAGCGCGACATGGACGCGGTCGTTCGCTGGATGGGTTTGCCCGGATTCGGTTCACCGGGAAGCCGGGAACGCGTTCGGATTTCCGTCGCCGTCCCTCGGGGCAGCCCGTCCGAGACGGTGCGCGTGGTTCGGAGATGCTGTAGACGGGGACTCAGACATTTCAAGCTCGAGGTCGGGGACGCCGGCGACCGTGAACGATTGACGTGCATGGTTCGCTCCTTACGCCGATCGATCGCCGCCGGTCGGAGCGCGATTCAGATCGATGCCCACGGTCGATGGTCCAAGGATGAGGCGGTGGAGTGGCTTTCGGACAACGACGATCTACCTCTGAGCGCGGTCGTGCAGCCCTTGCCGCGCGGTAGCGAAGACGACCTGCCCATTCTAAAGGATCTTTTCGATATAGCGCTGATTCACGATGACTCTCTAACGACCCTCGAAGACGCCCGACGGATCGAGGCACTGGGCGTTGCAGACGGGTTCCACGTCAGAATCGACAAGTACGGCGGATTGTTGCCCTCGCTCCGACTGGCGGCGTTCGCGCGGCGGGCGCGTATTCGTTTGCAGACCGATATCGTCGTCGGCGCGACCGATCTGTCCATAGCGGCCGGTTTGTCGCTGCTCACAGTCTGCCCCGGCGTGGAGTACGCGGAGACGAAGGCCGGCGTGTTGAACGCACCCATCGATATAGTAAAAAAACGACTGCGATTTGGATTCAGACGGCGACTGCCTCGCCTGATCGGTCCCGGCATCGGCGTGGACGTTGACGTCGGAAAACTGGAGCAGCGTGCGATGGATACGCCTGTTGCGTTTTTTTTCTAAACGAAAGAACGAAGGTGTGCGTGACAGGATCGGCGGTCGCAAACAAGGGTAGGGCAGGTCGTTCTTTCGCCCCAAGGCGGAAGGTTGACCTGCCATGGTCGAGGCAGGTGGACCCCCCCGGCCCGCCGGGCGAACCACCAGCCCTACCTTGAATCCGCCTAAAGTGTCACGGACCCAGAGCGAAGATGAACCCCCGGGGATCTTGCTCGACGCACGCGGTTAGCGTATGTTGATTGATCCGAGATTAGAGCAAGCTCTCTTTTTGTGTAGCGGCCGAATCACCGTTTCATCCGGCGAGTCGACTTGATGCGGCGATACGCAAAAGCAGACAATGCTGTAGTAATGGGAGCCCACGGTGACCCGCCCTTTTATCGCCGAACTTCAAGCCGGTCAGCGGATCGAGGATGAGGTCTTCCTCGTTCGCAGCAAAGACCTGCGCACCACCACACAGGGCGGATTGTACATCCACGCCGTGCTGGTGGATCGAACCGGGCAACTCGTAGCCCGTGCCTGGCAGGCGACGGAGGAGATGTTCCACGACATGCCCGAGGGCGGGTTCGTGCGCCTCAAAGGGCGCATCGAAAACTACAAGGGTAATCCGCAATTCATCATCGACGCGATCCGCGCCGCCGAGCCGGGTTCGTTCGAGCTTGGCGACTTTCTGCCCGCAACCAAGCACGACGTCGAAGCGATGCACGCACGCGTTCTTGAAATTCTACGAGGCATCAAACATCCCGAGTTGCTCGCGCTGGTCGGTGAATTCGTCAACGATACAGAGTTGATGGAACGCTTCAAGCGGGCTCCAGCCGCCCTGACCATGCACCACGCCTACATCGGAGGCTTACTCGAGCATACCGTGTCGTTGCTGGAACTCGCCCTTGTGGTCATTCCAAAATACCCCAAACTCAGCCTCGATCTCGTGCTCACCGCGTTGTTTCTGCACGACATCGGCAAGACGGCGGAGTTGTCGTTCGACGCGAACATAGCCTACACGGATCAGGGACAGCTCGTCGGGCACATCACGCAGGCGGTGCTGTGGATTGACCGCAAAATCACTACGTTGGTTGAACGCACCGGCAAGTCCTTCCCGGATCAGTTGCGCTGGGTATTGCAGCACCTTATCCTCGCCCATCACGGACGTCTGGAGTTCGGCAGCCCGCGGTTACCGGCCATGCCCGAGGCGATCGCGATTCACTACCTGGACAATCTCGACGCCAAGGTCAATCAATTCCTTTCGGCCATCGCTAACGACCGGGACCCCAAGAGCCATTGGACGGAGTACCAGCGATCCCTGGAAACGAGAGTGTTTAAGCCGGACGTCATGGGCACCCGGAGCGGATGACGCCGGCGTGCCTTCGCGCTATGATTCCATTGCCATGAGATATACACAACTGACGGACGAACAAACCACGGCCATGCTCGAAACGATCGGGGTCCGATCGATTGACGAGCTGTTCAAACACGTGCCCGAGCGGTTCCGTCTTGATCGTGATTTGAACATTCCCCCCGGCGTCAGCGAGCTCGAGCTGCTGCGCGACGTCGACACCTTGGCGCGAAAAAACGCGGACTGCGACGAGTTGGTTTGTTTTCTGGGCGGCGGTGCCTACGATCATTTTATTCCTTCGGTCGTCGACGGGCTGGCCGGTCAGACCGAGTTTCTCACCGCGTATACACCCTATCAGGCCGAGGCGTCTCAAGGCATCCTCCAGTTGTTCTACGAGTTTCAGACCATGATCTGCCAGCTCACCGGAATGGAGGTCGCCAACGCATCGCTCTACGAGTTCTCGACCGCCGCCGCAGAGGCGATGCTGATGGCCACCTCGATCACCGGTCGCCGTCGTGTGGTCGTTGCGGGGTCCGTTCACCCGGATACCTCCGCCGTGGTGCGCACCTATGCGGAACAGCGCGACGTCGATGTGGTCAGTCTGGACACACCGGACGGCGTGATAGATCCCGCGGAACTTCACGCCCTGTTGAACGACGAAACCGCGGCATTGCTCGTGCAATCACCAAACTTCTTCGGTTGCATCGAACGGATGGATTCGATCATTCCGATGGTGCATGAGCACGGTGCGCTGGCCATCGTATCAATCGACCCGATCGCGTGCGGTTTGCTCAAGACACCCGGCGCGCTTGATGCGGATATCGTCGTGGGTGAGGGTCAAGGTCTTGGCACGCCGCTTCAATACGGGGGACCCTACCTCGGGCTGCTGGCGACGCGTGCGAAGTACCTGCGCAAGATGCCCGGTCGCGTGGTGGGGCAAACGCGAGACGCGACGGGGCGTCGCGGTTTTTGCCTGGCGCTGCAAACCCGCGAGCAGCACATCAAGCGGCAGCGCGCAACCAGCAACATTTGTACCAATCAAGGCCTGCTGGCGATTCGGGCGGCTATTTATATGGCGACGATGGGCCGGAATGGTGTCCGCGACGTAGCGCGGTTGTGTTTTGACAAGGCCCACTACGCAGCCGGTGAAATAGCCGCGTTGGACGGGTATGAGCTGCGATTCGCCGCGCCGTTTTTTAAGGAGTTCGCCGTCCGCACGACGCGCGGCGTCGACAACGTATTGGCTGCCTGTCGCAGGCGCGGTTTGCTCGGTGGTATCCCACTGTCGCGGTTCGACAAAGACCTTGACGGTTGTTTCCTGGTTGCGGTAACGGAAAAACGAACGCGTGAGGAGATTGATGCCCTGGTGTCGGCGCTCGGCGATGCCTGACCGTGTTTCATTGTTTCGGATGCTCGAATGCATTTTGATTGGATTCATGCCGGTGCGTTGCTGCTTGTCGTGCTGACTCTGGGTGTCACCGCGCTGGGCGTGGCCTTGCTGTGGCGAAACGGATACGTGCGCGGATGGCGGGCGGCGCGATCGAATCCGCCCCTTTGCCCGACGTGCAAGTATGATCTTTCCGGGCTGCCGCACTGCCGGTGCCCGGAATGTGGGACTGAACATCGTCTGGATGAGCTGTGGCGTAAAGCGGTTATCGCACCGCGCAGTCCGGGGACGGAATCGAGTGCTCTTTCCCGCCGACAGCAGCCCAACGTGGTTGCCAAGGGCTGAACGAGTACGACCATTGAGCAAGATAACTTATGACACCACTTGTCGCTGACAAAAAGAAAAAGAAAACCGTGAAACCCGCGAACGTATCCCCTCCCCCCGTGCGAGCGTCGGACGATCACCCGTTGCTGTTCGAGCAGGGTGCGCCCGGTCTGACCGGTGCGTCATTGCCTCCGTCCGATGTGCCCCCGCTTCGACCGGCGGATCAGGTGCCGTCCGCGCTGCTTGCGGACCAGCCCCCTCCACTTCCACAGCTCGGCGAGTTGGACGTGGTGCGGCACTACAAACGCCTGGCCCATCGTTGCTTTAGTATAGACGGCAATTTCTACCCCTTGGGCAGTTGCACGATGAAGTACAACCCGCGCGTCAACGAGCGGATCGCCGCCATGCCGGGTCTGGCTAACTTGCATCCTTATCAGGACGAAGCCGACGTTCAGGGCATGCTCGAACTTCTTTATCGCTTGCGGTGCGACCTCGCCGAGATCGCCGGTCTGTCCGACGTGACCCTGCAACCTGCCGCGGGTGCGCACGGCGAGATGACCGGGTTGATGATTATCAGCGCCTACCACAGAAGTCGCGGAGAGCGCCGCACCAAGGTGCTCACACCCGACAGTGCCCACGGAACGAATCCGGCCAGTTGCGCCATGTGCGGCGGACAGGCTGTAACGGTCGGATCACGCCCCGATGGGCGGGTTGACCTCGACGATTTGAGGCGGCAGATCGACAGCGACACGGCCGCGCTGATGATTACGAACCCCAACACGGTCGGCGTGTTCGACGGTCAGATCGCGGACATCGCCGACATCGTTCATCAAGCCGGGGCCCTGTTGTATCTCGACGGCGCGAACATGAACGCCGTGCTTGGTGTGACACGACCGGGCGACTTCGGCGTCGACGTCATGCACTACAACACGCACAAAACGTTCAGCACGCCGCACGGCGGTGGCGGTCCTGGTGCCGGGCCGGTCGCGGTGGCTAAGCACCTGCGCGACTATCTCCCCGTACCCTTCGTCACCCAACACGATAACGGCACGTTCGGCTGGTCCTATGATCGCCCGCACAGCATAGGGAAGGTGCGCTCGTTCTGGGGTCAAACCGGCGTGCTGGTGCGCGCCTACGCCTACATCCGCGCACTGGGGTGCGACGGGCTGCGCGACGTAGCTGAGAAAGCGGTGCTCAACGCCAACTACCTGGCCGCCCGCCTTAAACCTCGCTATCACATGCCGTTCCCACCGCCCTATGCCCACGAGTTCGTTACCGTGCCGCGGTTCGAACAGCAGGGTGTGAGCGAGCTTGACATCGCCAAGAGGCTGATCGACTACGGCATCCACCCGCCGACCATGAGCTGGCCCATCCACCACTGCCTAATGATCGAGCCGACGGAGACGGAATCGCGCTCAACCCTCGACGCGTTCGTCGACGCCATGATGAACATCGCGGACGAGATCGAGAAGAAACCCGAACTGGTCCGCACCGCCCCAACCACAACCCCGGTATCCCGGCTGGACGAGGTGGCCGCGAACCGAAAGCCGAACGTTCGCTGGCAGCCGTCGTGAGGTGTGGAGAGTCCCCCCAGCGGCGGGAACACCCCGAGGGTAACGCTGTGGCTCTGTTACTGTCGGCTGTTGAAACAGTGATTCAACCGTTACACAAAGATAGAGCTTGCTCTGGTAGGGCGAACCGCCCGCCCCCCGTGAAGCCGCCCAAAGCGTCTTGCACGCTTGCGTTGAAAGATTCGATACCGTCCCTTGTCAGCACTCATTCCGCCCGTTACCATAATGGGTTCGCGCACCCGCTTGCGTTGGTGCGGACCGTTGTGGGTGGTTGTTGAGCCGGATCATTGAAGGGGCCGCTATTGGCCGCTTTCGAGGCGTTTTCAGAGAGACATCATGCCAAGACCAAATAAAGCATTTCGTCGCCAGAAGATCAACGCGGCCATCGCGTGGAAGCGGGGCGACAAGAAGGAAGCCTACACACTGTGGCAAAAGGCCTCCGACGGGATGAAGGAGCTGCGCGAGAAGAAGCGTACGCGGCATCAGCAGAAGGAAGAAGAAGCCCCTGCCGCCGACGCGCCGGCTTCGTCCTGACCGGGCCGGAGGTGTCGTAACGCGGCTGCGGAGACACGGGGGCGTACCGGTTTGTTGTACGCACGCGGTACTGCCGAGATTCCGATCCCGCCACCAACCAGCCGATAGCACCTGAGCGGGGACGCGATATCACTCCGCGAAAGGTCCGGCATGACGGAACATCCAATATCAATGGGGGTTATAGTCGGTGGCGGTCCGGCTCCCGGAATCAACGGCGTTATCGGCGCGGCCGCGATCGAGGCGATCAACAACGGGCTCCGCGCCGTCGGGTTTTTCGACGGGTTCAGTCATCTCGTCTCGAACGACTTTGATCCCCATGAGCATTGCGTTGACCTGTCGATCGACAGCGTGGCCCGTATCCACTTCGAAGGTGGATCGATCCTGCGTACGGCCCGCACCAGCCTGCTGAACGACGAAGCACTTAAAACGTCCATGGTCGTGCAACCCGATCCCGGAAAGGTGTCCCGGGCTTGCGAGCGTCTGATATCTCTTGGCGTTACTCATTTGCTGACGATTGGCGGCGACGACACGGCGCTGAGCGCACGGTTCGTAGCCTCTGCCATGAAGAGGAAGGTTCGCGTCGTCCACGTCCCCAAGACC
>CAZWWW010000105.1:0-8438 GCA_964637715.1 uncultured Phycisphaeraceae bacterium
TGATTCGCTGACCGCTTATGGCCCAGCGACGCGCCTATAGTCAGCGTCGTAATCGTCGGCGACGCCGACACAACCATCGGCACGACCAACAACCGACGCAACACCAGCCCGCCCGAAAACGGGCCCATCCGCCGGTAGTGCGCCGTGTTATCGGCCAACTGGACAAACAAAGATAGACCCGGTCCCGGAAGCACCAAACCAACCACCAATCAACGCGTCAAACGCGTAAACTGACTCACATCCACGCGCTCGATTGGCAGGGCCCGGACGGCTTCGGCCGCTTCCGCATCCGAACGAATCGCCACACGCCCGGCGCCCGTCGTGTCAACCGAGTGCGAATCGTCACCAAGCACGTCAAACGGCATCAAGACGTATTGATCATCGAGCGACGCCCCGATCTCCGGTTCCTCGCTGTCCGTCTGACCCGCGGCCCCAGCGTTCACCGAGTGAATATGACGCCCGCTCGGCGGAAACGGAACACCACGCAGACCCAGCACACCACGCAGCACCTCGAAATCGGACGCGCTGTAATTCTTCTGAACGTTGTCAACCAAGAACGACAGTTGACCCAACGTCGGAGCAGGCGACGCCCCGGCAAACCCAGTCGTACCCCAAAGGAGCACACCGCGAAGCAGATTGCCAATCGGAAGATCGATATCATTCTGGCCCGTCGCCGCGAACGTCTGACTCAACGTCGTCACCTTCTCGACCGTCTTAGGCGACGCTTCGGGAAGCTCGATGGTTTCGATCGACCGACGCAACCCATCATATCCCGTATTGGCGATATCCCAAGTCAGCGTCATCTGGAATTCACCACGCTTCGTCTCGGGGAAACACTCGTCGCCATCATACGCACGCCGCCCGAACAGAATCGGAAGCACGATCGACCGGCGATCGTTGTCCGTCTCGACCGCGTTCGATTGCCAGATCGACAGACCGTGCCACAGATACGCCAACGCCGCCAAATCCGCCGCGCTCGCGTCGACCACCGACGACCCAACGTGCGCGATCCGCACGTTCGTCAGACCCGCCAACAGAGCTTGCAGGAGCGAGTAATTCGTAATGACCGCCGTGTTGTTCAGCGGCGCGATGTGAATCAGCACCACCGACAACGGATTAACCGGTAGGTCGATCGTCTCATCGCCGTCGGCCGAGATCGCCGCTTGAGTCTCAAGAATCGAATGCACAAACGCCATAACTCTATCCTTCACTCATGGACCACACGACCAACAGGCGGACGCTGATTCGCGTCGAAGTGATACGCCAACTCACGCAGCAGTGCGCACCCCGCAGACGACGCAGTAGCCCAACCAATGCACGCCACCACACACAACACCATCAGACCCGTCACCGGGAAACGAACCCGACCACGCATGACCGCAACCTATCGAACACTCGACTCCTTAACCGCCTTCAGCGCGTCGACCACCGCCTTGACACGGTCGAGGTTCCTGGGATCCCGCCGAGCAAACCGAGGCGGAAGCTGCACACGCGCAATCGCCTCACGGTACGGCGCAAAACCGACCGAGTACGCTTCCTGCGCCAACTGAACACCCGGACCAAACCGCTGCGCACCCTTCTCAGTCGCGCCGCGTTGCCACTTGCCCGTACCAGCCTTCGAGACGCCCTTCGAAAACGCCTTACGCTGAATCGCCGCCTGGACCCCGGCTTGGTACGCCGGCTCCGCAGCCGTCGTCGCCTGCGCCCAATCACGCCGCGGATCGGCCACGCCCGCGGCATACTCCCCGGCACGCTGCGGCGTGACCTCAGCCCACTTCTTCGCGATCCGATCAACAGTCCGAATACTCGCCACGACATGACCTCCCGAAGTATGACCCGAGGCTCCCCGCCCAGCACGGACCGGACGCCTCCGCTCTAATCTTCTAATTATGCGCATCCATAGTAGCAGTAGTAAGGCCCGTTACAAATGTGAATTCTTTCGTAACCTATTATCACAGCAGGACAAAGCCTGTCACATTCCTGTGATATCTTCGGTGCAATTCGGGCCGGTTACTCACACCCCCCCCCCTCAACCCTTGACACCCTGTTAACAAACCCCCAAGATATCACAGAAGATATCACAAGCAAAGCACCGAATCACCCCGGAATGCAACAGGAAAATGACAGGCCCAACACCACCAAACCCCCCGGATGACCAACAAAATGACCCAGGAAAACGACAACACGACCACCGAATCAGCCCCTACCACCCCATCCGACAACTGCGCCGCGTCTACGCCTACCACGGCACCTATGCCATCGCCGTCCCAAAACCCTGGGGAATCGCCTACGCTCAGCCCGTCGGAAGACTCGTGCACGCCACCATCTACCACGATGGCTGTATCTTCATTGAGCCGTTCCGACCAACCCCACCCCCACCGGGAATACAAGACGATCAGACTGACCCAAATCAACATACCCGACCCGACCAACGGCCGACTTGAACTCGACCAGGACGCCGTACAAAACCTCGCACAATCCATCGCCGCGGATGGCCTGCTAAACCCGATCACCGTCACCCGGCTCGGCAACACGTACACACTCGTAGCAGGAAGACGCAGACTCGCAGCCGTCGCCCGCCTTGGCTGGATCGAAATCCCCTGCATCGTCCAAACCGACGACGGCGACCGAACCGACTACGCAACGCTCGTCGAGAACACCGCCAGGCTACAACTCAGCCCGGTCGAAGAAGGCGCACAACTCGCACGAATACTCGCTAACGAACCAGGCGGCGTCGAAGTCATCGCACGCCGCATCGGAAAGCGCGTAGAATGGATACTTGATCGCCTCGATATGCAAGAATGGCCCGACGAACTACTCGACGCCGTACACCGCCGCAAGATCAGCATGGGTGCCGGAAAGCACCTCGCACGCATCGAACCGCCCGAACTACGCACCCAACGAATCCGGGACGCCGTGCTAAACGGCATCAGCGCACGCACCGCGAGCCTATGGCGACAAGACGCCGAAATGTACGGCAACGCCGCCCCACCACCACCACCACCGGACGGACCGCCGACCGCCTCACAATACCAAACGACGACCGAAGCCTACTGCTTCGTCTGCGCGTCCTACCGACCCCTCGACCAAACCACCCAAGTCAGGATATGCTCCGCATGTTCACAAGAACTCGCCCAAACACCCCAACCAAAGCCGCAAAACTGAAAACAACGTCGTAAAATACTGTTCTCGTTATTGCGAAGCGAGGTGAAAACGTGGCGGCCAAAGTCAGCGCTAAGGCGCTGAGAAATTTCGTCAAACAACTACAAGCACGTAACACACACGCGCTAGGGTTTCTCCCCACAGCCGCCCTGGAGAAATATATCAGCCGCAACCAACTCCTCATAGCAACAGAAAACGACGAACCATGCGGATACCTCGTCTACCGAGACAAAACACCAGACCCAGCAGCAACCCCAGCACAACCAATCGAACGATCAATCATCCAAGTGTGCGTCGTCGATGACGCACAACGACTCAAACATGCAACACAACTCGTCAAACAAGCAGCAAACCACGGCCACCAACCCAACGTAGACACAATATCGCTCTGGTGCGGGTCCAAACTACCCGCCGTCCAATTCTGGCACGACATCGGCTTCCGAACCATCGGACGACGACTCGGCGGAACAAGCCACCACCCCCTACACCTCAAAATGGCAATCGAACAATACCAAACACACACCTACCAACTCGGAACCCCAGCACCACCACGCGACGCCCTCTTTATCCCACCTTGGTACCCACCGGCACGTGCACGACGGAAACGCGCGTACGTACGAGCAAACGTCGTCCTTGACGGCCGACGTAGCAGCAACCGGGGCGCACGTACGACGCCACGAGACGACCGCTCGGCGTCGCCATAGGCTCCGCCTCGCTCGGCTATCGCTCCCGGCGCTGTCGCTGGTACGGTACGGTTCCATACGCCAGCGCGTCGGCCCTGCCCCCCGCGGGTTTGGCCTATCGGCCAAACCCACGACCCGCCCGAAGAAATATCGATACCCCCTCTGCTCAGTGGAACAACGGGCGGGTCGGCGGGGGGCGGCCCGGCGCTCGGCTATAGACCAGCAGCCGGTAAAGAAAGGATCGCCTACGCGACGGGGGGGGCGCCCTTCTGCGGGCTTGGTGGGGTCCTTCGGCCCCCACCAACCCCGGAAGTCGGCCTAGCCCCCCCCGTCGCTCCGGCTAGGATGGTCGCTGCGCTCCCCCAACGCCCGGCGAGTACGCCGGCGTCGGGGGGCTTGCGACCATGGCATAATGAGGACGGAGCAACTATCGCGGGCAAAGCCCGCAGGAACCTCGGCCATCCTGCCCGATCTGAGAAATACGCCCGCCATCCCTGGCGGGCTCCAGAGCTAAGGATGAAGAGCTAACCGGGTCCGATAGACCGCGCGTTCTGTTTCCCTCGTCGCTTCCTGCTCCTCGGTGCGGCTGCGCCGCAACAGAACGGCGGTTATCCGACCCGAACTATCGGCTCGCATCCTGCTCGCCAATCTCGGCATCCTGCCGAAAGGATCGGCGGGCATCCATGCCCGCCCCAACCGGCGGTACGCCGCCTGTAACGACCCGCCGTCGGCTCCCCACTGGTTTCGGGGAGACCTCGGCGGGTCGTACCCGCTCACCCCGCCGCGCCGCTCCGGCTCTTGCCCGACCCGACCAGTAGGGCGGCCGGGCAATTCACGGACGCGGCCTGCGGGGAGCGGGTGGCGGCGTTGTTGCGGGCATCCATGCCCGCGCACAGCGGCGACATCGTGTCGCCCAACGCTACAAATCCAGTGCGGAGGTTGATAAGGAAGAAGAGCAACAGGTTACGCGGGGATTCGCTGCGCTCGCCCCGCCGTCCGCCGCCCTTCGGGCGGCATCTTCCGGGAGCAATGCCCCCGGAAATCCCGTCAAAACGTCCAGAAACCTAGTATCTACCCAGTACGAACGATCTATTAACGACAAGGTGACAGAACCTACGCGTTGGGGGGCGGTGCCCCCCAAACCCCCCCCCGCGACGGGAGTACATTATAACCGCTTCGCAAGGGCCGCATCCATGCTGCTGCTTCGCGGGCAAGACGGCATCCATGCCGAAGAAGAGGCCCGCGAAGACCAACCCTTGCGTGCGCGGTTAACTCCCGCCGTAGCGGGGGGGGATGTCCCCCCCAAGAGACACCCCAACAGAAAGGACAAACCATGAACGACAAACAACTAGCAGCAATCGGAGCTACGATCAACGAACTCAGAACAATCTCAAACGGAGCAAAATGGCTACTCGAACAAATGCAAACCAATACAGTCTACGACTACAACGCCCGACTCAACCTAGTCAACTCCTTCGACGAGTCCGCACGCCTCAGCATCAGCATGCTTCAAAACATGACCGGGATAATCGAACGTGCAACGTGCCTGTCACACCTCGAACAAGCACGCCAAATAATCCGTGAAGCACTCCTCAACGCCCTACACATGCAGCACATCTCGCACACCCACGGACGACACATCGGAGAAATCAGACGAAAAGCGGCCGTCGACATAGCCACGCAACTCCGAGAAGCCGAACAAGCAATCGCCAAGGCCCTGCACCCGTAACAAACACCATAGGGCGACCCCGACACATGGGGTCGCCCCCCCCCTTTTTGCGCCCCCGCGCACAATGGTTGTCGCATTATACGCATAATGCGACAGAATCCCCTTGACATCGTTCGGCGACCACACCATAATGCGACAACCGAACGACGACACGGCGTCGTCGTCGGCTGTCGTCATCCGGGTGGAGGGAGCCGCCCGGTTGACGCTTTACGGAAACTCCCGAGGAGCCCCAGAAATGAGCCTACCGACCACGCACGAGACCGGCACACCAGAAACACCAGAAACCCCGCAGAACCCCCCCAGCACGCCACAGGACGAGGCAGACGTGAGATGGCTGGTGAACGTCAGGACCGCGGCAAACCACGGGCTCGAAGAACACGGCCCCATCGCCGACCAACGCGACGCCATCGCACGTCTGCTCGAAGTAGCCGCGAAAATCGCACGCACGTACCAACACGACCCCGACACAAGCTTGGACGCTACCATCCACCGACGCTGGCGCAACCTGGCCGGTCTCGCGCTCATGTGCGCCGACACCTACGTCGTGCATGGCCCGATGGACGGGTCCAACCCGTAGAGCTATACCATGGTCTCCATCATCGGCGATGACCTGCTCGACGCGCTCCGCGCTGCTCTCGCGCGTGCGACACCGCCGACCCCCATCGCGGGTGCGCTCATGCTCCACGCGGGCCTAAGACTCGGAGAAGTCGCGTCACTCCGATGGTCCAAGCTGTGGCCGTATGGCGCACCCGCAACCTCAATCGCACTCGACGCAGCCGACACCAAGCGACATCGAGCACGCACCATACCCGTATCCGAACACCTCAACCGCGAAATCCGTCGCGCACAACTTCAAGCCTGGGGCTCGAACTTCATCGACCCCGAAATGCCAGTACTCCAACCCAACCCCGCAACCAAACCCCGCTCCATGCGCTGGGTACAACGCCAGATAGCCGCAATCGGAGCCGAGGCACTGAACGCACACCTCACACCCCACATGCTACGCCACACGTTCGCGACGCGACTGCTCAAGGTATCAGACCTCGAGACCGTACGCGTAGCGCTCGGACACGCACGAGTCAACACGACCCAAATCTACGTACACACCACCAACGACGACCTACGCTCGGCCATCGAACGGCTCAACTAAGAAAGGAACAGCATGGAACCGACAAGAAATGAACTGCTCGACCTGGCCCGCGAACGACTGCGCCGCAAACTCACCGACTATCTCAGCTACACGCTCACCATCGCGAGCATGGCCGGGAAAATATGCGACGACGATGCCGAAATCAGAACGCTCATCAAAGACATCGACACAGGATTCGGCGCGATCGCCACAAACCGCGGAGTAACACTCGCCACCCTACGAGAGCACATCCGACGACCCCGACGTAACCCATTCGACGCCGAATAACCTACGCATCAGCCCCCGGCAACGTAACCAGATCAACCCCGAAGTGCGCCGCGAACCGCCGCACCTCGGGATCACACTCCCGACACACCAACACAGCACGCTCAGCAGGCCAGCACCGACAATCCCGACACCACGCCCACCAGTAGTATGCTAACTGGCCTACAGCTTTATGCGTCCCAACCTTCTTAAGCTCGACCAGCCACCAAGCACGACCGTACTTAAGCGCCGCGTCTAATCGCCACGGCCACCGACCAACCAAGACCCGACGCATCGCGGCCGGAACGTCCAACCCCTCGCACGACGGTACACGACCGACACCAACATGAGTGTGCAACTCATCGGGATCAACCCCCAGCGCCCCCAGGAAATCCGCCAACAAACCGCGCTCAACCTGAGACACCCCGTACCAATACCGAGGCGAACAACAGGACCGGCGCGTACCACTCCACGGGCCGCAATACCAAGTTTCCGCAGAAATCCCGTACGGCTCGGACACAACAAACCTACTCCGGAGGAGGAGGAGGAGGAGGCACTACCACCGTATCACCGCCACCGCCAAACGTACCGCCGGACGACCTAGCCGCGATCGCGAGCGACTGCAACGCCGTAGACGGCACCGGACCGGAAAAAGACGTAGCGCCGACCGAGTCGAGCAGCACACCTGATACCCCAAACACCACCGACCCCACGACACCAGCGGCAAACAACCGCAACGACAGACACCGAGCACCCGGACCGATAACGACATCTTCCCACAACAACATTTCAACCTGAGTGCCGTTGAGTGACCTGACAATCACCGCCGGAAACGCAGGCGACCCCGTCGTGACAAACGACGAAATGATCGAACGACCAGACCCAAACTCAGCTTGAGTATACGCAAACCCATCGGCCACCGACGCACCCACGAACCACCCGGCATCAGCGTTGCCGCCCACGTCGATCGACACGGCGTCGATCGACAAATCGGGCGGCAGCATACACAACGGAGTCACCACCACCACACCAGGCGACGGGTAACTCACCACCCAGCTATTCTGCCATCGACGCATCAGGACACGCGCACAACAAGGGCCAGGCGACACACCCGGCCCCAAGGAGAAACGGCACCCTCAGACACCCAACGCAGGAGGAACACCACCAACATCAACACGACCCAACCGAGCACCAGCAAGAACGGTTTCAACGCCAAACAACACACCCGCCGTCGCGTCCGGATCGGTCTGCCGAGCAAACAGCACCAACCAATTAGCGCCCGACTCTACACTAATCCCAATCGGAATCGACATGAACACAGACTGAGCATCAAGCGCAGGAAAGGCGAGAACCGGCGTACGACCTTCAACCACATCAGACGCGCCGACCAACGGAAAACCGGCGTCCAACCCGGCTTGATTCGCTGACCGCTTATGGCCCAGCGACGCGCCTATAGTCAGCGTCGTAATCG
>CAZWWW010000106.1:0-8417 GCA_964637715.1 uncultured Phycisphaeraceae bacterium
GGAAGATCGCGCGGGCTTAAAGCCCGCGGCTCGGAACACAAAAACGGGAAATGCTATAGCGGCGCGGCATAAGACCCATCGCAGCAACGGACCACACGAAGCGATGAACAGCGCGTCGATACGCCGATGATGCGCTACGGTTTGGCGTATCGACCCAACACGTTCTTGACGGCGTCGACAAGTTTGGCTTCGGGGACGGAGAACTGAGCCGGTTGTTGTTCGAGCCAGGTCTTGCGGTCGGACCCGATTTCTTTGGACAGTTCGACGCCGAGGCGCAGGTCTTTGACCGACACTTCTCCCTTGTCGAGCTCGTCAGAACCCATCACCACGCACACCGTCTTGCCCGAATCACTGGCATATTTGAACTGCTTACCGATCCCCTGGTTGCCGACGTAGAGCTCGGTGCCGATTCCCGCTTTGCGCAGGGTGGTCGTCATCTGCTGGTAGTGCGCCGTGAGCGTCTTGTCGATGCGGGTGACCAGTACCGGGGCGGTCGTGCTTGTAATCTCGACCTTATGGAGCGCACGAAGCGCGGCCAGCAAGCGATCCACGCCGATCGAGGCGCCGGTGGCCGGGACCTTCGTACCGGTGAAACGTTCCACGAGATCATCATAACGCCCGCCGCCGAACACGCTTCCGAATTGCCGGGTGACACCCTCGTCGTCTTCGATTTCGAAGGTGAGCACGGCTTCGAACACCGGTCCGGTGTAATAGGCCAACCCGCGCACCACGGTTGGATCAATCACCACGTGACCAGTGCCATATCCCCCACCCGACAACGCCTCGTCGATCTCGCGCAGCTCCGCGATACCTTCCCGCCCGACAGCGCTGTCCCCGACGACGCGCTCCAGTTGATCGCACACCCCGTCGCGCGAGTTCGCCTTTATGTTTGGACCGGAACCTATGGCCAGGTATTGCATGACCACGTCGATTTGCGACGCGGACAAGCCGACGCCTTTCGTAAAGTCACCCGACTCGTCACGTCGCCCGGGTCCAAGCAGCAGGCGAACGCCGTCAAGCCCGATGCGATCCAGCTTGTCGATCGACCGGAGAACGTGAATGTCTGCCCCGTCGGGCAGCGACCCCTCGGACGCGACGCGCTCCAAAACACCATCAAGCACCTTGCGGTCGTTGACGCGAACGATGTAGTCTCCCCCGTGTATGCCCAATGATTCGAGGGTGTCGCACATAATCATGCAGGCCTCGGCGTCGGCGAGCATGGAAGACGTACCGACAGAATCAAAGTCAAACTGCATAAACTCTCGGAATCGACCCGGGCCGGGTTTCTCCATGCGAAAAACCGGGCCCACCTGGTACCGTCGAAAGGGTCGCGGCAAGTCGGGGTTCATGGCCACGAAGCGCGACAGAGGGGCGGTCAGGTCGTAACGCAGGGCGATCCATTCTTCGTCTTCGTCGCGGAAGGCGAAAATGCCGCCGTCGGGCTGGTCGGCTTCGGGCAGGAACTTGCCGAGGGCGTCCACATATTCGAGCATCGGGGTTTCGAGGGGTGAAAAGCCGTATCGTTCGTATACGGTTCGGATGCGGGCGATCATCCGGTCGCGTGCCAAGACGTCGGCGGGAGGAATATCCCGGAAGCCCTTTAGGCGCCTCGGTTTGGTTCGCTTCGGTTTGTTCGGTTTGCTCACGCGGCGCTTTCCATTTCTTTTGGAGCCAACCCACGTCCGGGTGATCTCGTCGTCTTGCCTGTGTTTCACGGGTTGGATGCCGGTATTTCAGTCATTATTCGGGACCGGCGTTAACCCATCCGCGAGTCTACCCGGGGTCGCACGGCTGTCCAGAAAGGAGCGGTTTGGAGTCTCGGGGGGGGTCGGGCCGGTAAACTATTTCGCAAAGTGCGTCGACAGCGCGGCACGGTTCTTGTAGAGTCGATTTCGACTAGAGCAGTTATCGTTTTTATGTGCCGGTTCTTGAACACCCGAACCGGCATTGAGCCCGGAAAGATCGCGCGGGCTGAAGCCCGCGGCTCGGAACACAAAAACGGGAAATGCTCTGGGGTATCCCCGGCGCCGGCCGTTGGATGTGGAGGCGGTGTCAAACGACTTGAGGCGGGCGCTGGGTCGGGCCGACATGTTCACCATGCAAGCGACAACGGAACCATATCTGGCGATCGGCATCGTGATTCTGATCGCCGTGGGGTTGGCGGCGGTCATGCTCGTTCTGGCTCATGTGCTGGGACCGAAGCGCCGCCACGGAGAGGTCAAAGACAGCCCCTACGAGTCGGGTATGCCGATCATCGTGGGCACCGATCGGCGGTTCAACATTCGGTTCTACATCGTGGCCATGCTGTTTTTGCTGTTCGATGTTGAAATCGTGTTCATCTGGCCTTGGGCGTTGGCGTTTTACGAAGCTGCAGGCAAGAACACGGTGATACAGCTGGGCAACGGCCTGTCGGCGGGCAAGGGTTTTCTTGTGGTCGGTATGGGGATGTTTTTCGCGCTGCTGCTGTTCGGGCTTGTTTACGAATGGCTTAAGGGAGCGTTCGAATGGAATTAACTACGGCGGTGCCCTATCAGGCCAGCAAGGAGGAGTTCCTGGCGACCAAGCTGAGTCACCTGCTCGACCTTATCCGTGAAAAAGGCGTGAACTGGTCGCGGCGAAACTCGCTGTGGCCTATGCCGTTCGCGACGGCCTGTTGTGGGATTGAGCTCATGGCGACAGGCGCGAGCCGGTACGACATCGGTCGTTTCGGTGCCGAGGCGATGCGTTTTACACCGCGGCAGTGTGATCTGCTGATTTGTGCCGGGCGCGTAGCTATCAAAATGATGCCTGTGCTTCAGCGGATTTACAAACAGATGGCCGAGCCGAAGTGGGTCATCAGCATGGGTGCGTGCGCCAGTACCGGCGGCGTGTTCGACACTTATGCGGTGGTGCAGGGTATCGATCAGTTCCTGCCGGTGGACGTGTACGTGCCCGGTTGTCCGCCGCGCCCTGAAACGCTGCTTGAAGGCGTTATGGCCATTCAGCGCATGGTGGACAAGGAAGGGCTTATCAATAGTAAGGAGCGGAAACGCGGGGCGGGGCTTGTGGTTCAACCAACCGTGCAGATCAAGGTGGACAAGACCCAGACGGAGTAATGCACGCGTGACCGCCTCGGAACATCCCGCCGTCGCCGCGTTGACATCGAAGTTTGCCGATATCGATTTCGCGCCGGCACCACTGCTATCGCGCCCGGGCGACGATACGGCGCAACAGATGTGCGTTCGTATACCGCCCGATCGCCTGCCGGATGTGATGCGTTTTCTTCATGACGATCCCCGCTGCCATTTTGAGCAGTTGTGCGATCTGACGTGCGTGGATTACCTGAACTTTCCCAAAGCCAAAGATAGGTACGGCGTGACGTATTCGCTCTTATCGCTGACGAACGAGCATCGTCTGTGGGCCAAGTGTTTCGTGAACGATCCGAGCCCCGAGGTGCCCTCGGTGACGGGCATCTGGAAAGGGGCGAACTGGATGGAGCGCGAGGTCTGGGACATGTTCGGCGTGCGGTTTACGGGACACCCCGATCTACGGCGCATTTTGACGTGGGAAGCCTTCAAAGCTCATCCGCTGCGCAAGGATTATCCGCTCCGTGGTCGCGGTGAGCGCGAAGACTTCGAGGTTGTCACGCGGGATAGCGTATGACCGATTCATCCACTGAACAACTCGAAGTCGGACCCGCCACGTATACCCGGGAAGAACCCGGCGGAGACGTTTGGGTTCTGAATCTGGGTCCGCAGCATCCGGCTACGCACACGACGCTGCGCCATGTGCTTGAGCTTGACGGCGAGCGCATCGTCAGTTGCACGGTGCACATCGGCTATTTGCACAGCGGGTTCGAGAAGCTCGGTGAGCATCTTAATTACAATCAGTACGTCGTGGTGACGGACCGGATGAACTACGTATCACCGATGGCCAACAACATCGCGTGGCATCACGCGTGCGAGCGGCTGTTCGGCATCGAGCTGACCCCGCGTTGCAAGGTGATCCGTACCATCATCGCAGAGCTGGCGCGCATTCAAGATCATTTGTTGTGCGTCTCCGCGTCGGGGCTCGACCTCGGCGGATTCACGGCCTTTATGTATGCGTTTAACGCCCGCGAGTCCATTTACGACATCTTCGAGCGGGCGTGTGGGGCGCGCTTCACCACGAGCTATACGCGGGTCGGCGGGTTGATGCAGGATATCCCCGCTGATTGGACGGTGGCTATTAAGAAGTTCTGTAGGGACGAGCTGCCCCGCGCTATTGCCGACGTGGAATCGCTGCTGACGCGGAACCGTATCTTCATAGAGCGAACCAAAGGCATCGGCTACATCGATCACGACGACGCGATCAACTGGGGCCTGACCGGTCCGCTCGCACGGGCGTCGGGCGTACGTCGTGATCTGCGCAAGGACGAACCCTATTTGTGTTACGCCAACGACTGGGATGGAAAGGGTTCCTCGCCGGTTGAGTTCAAGGTGCCGGTCAGCAAGAGTGGTGACGTGTTGGCTCGTTATCTCGTGCGTCTTGCGGAGATGCGCGAGTCCGCCAAGATCGTCATGCAGCTTGTGGACAACATCCCCCCCGGACCGGTCAACGTGTTGCCCGATGACAAGAAGACGTTGCCGGATAAGAAGGAACTGTACTTCAGCATCGAAGGGTTGATTCACCATTTCGAGCAGATCATGACGAACCGCGGGTTCGAGCCGCCGATCGGTGAATGCTACGGTGCCAACGAAACCGCAAACGGCGAGCTTGGTTTTTATCTGGTAAGCGACGGGGGGAACAGCGCCTATCGAGCGCGGTGTCGCCCGCCGAGCTTCATTAACTATCAGTGTTTTCCTGAGCTGATCGTGGGTCATCAGATCAGTGATGTGGTGGCCGTGCTCGGGAGCTTGAACATTATCGCGGCTGAATTGGATCGGTAACGTGCGAAAGGCGAGCGGTCGTTGGGTCAATAGCGAGGCGGATGCAGCGCCCGCACGCGAAGGGGAGGAGGCGCCGTGGCAGCGCGTCACGCCTGATTTTGAGGCGGCGTTTATGGCTATCGAATCTGTAGCGGAACGCCTTCGCCGGTTTACACAGGCGCTCGACGCGGCGCATGTTCCTTATGCGATCATCGGCGGAAATGCAGTGGCCGCATGGGTATCCACGATCGATCCGGATGCGATACGAAGCACCAAGGATGTCGACGTGCTCTTGAGACGCGATGACCTGATGCGTGCGGCGCGGGCGGTTGAGGGCATAGATATGGAGTTGGCTGAGGTGTTTGGCGTGCCCATGTTTATGGAGCGTGACCACCCGTCGCGCAAGCGCGCCGTGCACGTGATTATTGCCAATGAGCCGGTGCGGGAAAGTCAACCGCGTCCTGCGCCGGGTGTTGAGTCGTCGCTGCGGAGCAAGCAGGGTTTTCAGATTATCAACTTGCCCGAGCTCGTGGGGATGAAACTGGAAGCCAACCGCCGTCATGACCAGGTCCATATTGAGGACCTGCTACGGATCGGTTTGATCGATGCGGAACTGGCGGCTACGTTGCCCGATGACTTGCTAGACCGGTTACGCTATATCCGCGACACGATGGAATGGTTCACGGAGCCGCCGACCTTTTGAGCGTCATGCGGGCGTTGTCGTTCGCCCGGTCGCTTGCGTGTTTTGTTTTTGCGCCTTTGACGTGTGGACGTTCGCTATGTCCTGGAAGCCGATTGATCGCAACCAACCCGTGGTCGACCCCGATGCGCCGCCGATTTTGAGCGACGCGGTGCGGGAGAAGATCCGCTCGTTTTTTCCGCGGTACGACACGAAGCGGGCTGTGCTGCTGCCGTCGCTGCACGTGGTTCAGGATGCGCTGGGGTATATTCCCTGGCAGGCGATGAAGGAGATCGCCGAGCTATTGGAGATTAAGCCGTCGGACGTGATGGATACGATCTCGTTCTATACGCATTTCTGGACACATCCGAAGGGGAAAAAAGTTATCACCGTGTGCCGCAGCGTTTCGTGTGAGGTGATGGGCGGGGCGTTACTGCTCGATGAAATCAAGCGTCAACTGGGTATCGAGGAGCACGAAACGACGCCGGACGGTCGTTATAGCCTGGTTACCGAAGAATGTCTGGCGGGTTGTGATCACGCGCCGTGTGTGCTCATCAACGAACGAATGCACAAGCGGGTGAAGGTGGAGGATGTCAAGCGCCTGCTTGAGGACGATGACAACGATCGCATCGCGTTCGAGCGAAGTGATTTGTTCGACGCCCCGTCGGAGAAAGGGGATCAGCCTGAAACCGGGAACGGAAAGGCGGCGGCTGTCGTTGCCGGTGGAACCGGCGGCGACGTATTAGAACAAACATCAGACGTGCGCGAAATGCGCGAAGGGGATTAGGTGGTCGTTGGTTACCTGGAAAAGACGCGCGTCGTACTCTGCCACAGGTGATTTTATGGGTGCCATGGGCAAGCGGCAGCTTGCCCGTGTTGTTCCCGGGGAACGTCACGGGCAAACAAGTTTGCCCATGCCACCCCGCGTTATTCATCGAGTGAGCTGTGTCGGCGTAGTAGGTTTTTCCGGCGGATGTCAGGCGGCAAGATGGCTACGCGACGCCAATAAGCGCAAACGTTTCGCCGGATGGAGGAGTGCCTGGCCGGGGCGTTTGCGCTTCGATGTGGCCACGTCGTGAAGCTTGCGCATCTTCGGTGAATGGGGCGCTGATGAGATGGGCGCGTAGGAGCGACGGTCGCGCGGGCGCCTGGTTGTTGAGAAAGACCGCCGGCGAGTTTCGATGAGCGACGAATCGAATCCGCAGTCGACGCCCGTCGCCGCGCGGGGCGGTCGGGCACGGGTCTTGCTGGGCGCGGTGCTGGTGTTGATTGTTTTCGGCGCGGTGGTACCGGCGCGGTGGTACCGCCCCGGTGTATCGTTCGGGATCGCCGAGAACGTTCAGATCGCCGAAGCGCAGGCGTGGTGGCAGGGGCGACTGGATCTACCGGAACGAAAATGGGATACGGCCCTCAAAGACGGACGCGTTTACAGCTATTTCCCGCCGATGTTCACGATGTTGTCGGCGTGCGTGGTACCGTTCTGCGGCGGCGTTCCCCATTGGTTCGTGGCTGGATTCGTGCTGCTCGTACCGCTCGCGGCTTATCGCCTGTTCCTGATGCTGACGTCCTCGGTGGTGTGGGCGGTGATTCTTTCGTTGGGGTTGACCTGTGGAACGAGCATGCTCCCGGTGGCGTCGTCCGCCGTTTCGGGCGCGAAACCCTATTCGATCAACCATTCGCTGGCCGTGCTCGGCTTGTTGTTCGTTCTGATCGACCTGCTCGGTTCGCGGCGAATGCGTCTCGCGTGTTTGGGGCTCTTTGTGGCTGCGTTGTCCCGGCAGCTAACGATCGTGTTTGCGATTCCCATTGTGATTGCGGCGTGGTACGGACGGGATGTTTCACATCGTGCAAGGCGTCTTGTGCTTGTAGGTCTGACCTGCTTGGTTGTCGTCGGCCTATACGGCGGGTTGAACCAGGCCAAGTTCGGTCATCCGCTGCGCACCGGGTATATGCTGAACCACGCCGGGCGCGACGACGTGTTTGCGCGGGAAGCACGCGCCCACGGACTGCTTTCTTTGCACTGGGTACCCAGAAACCTGTACTACATGAACATCGGTCTGCCGCGCCTACACCGCATCGAAGTCGCCGGTGCGCCGGAGTGGTATCTTCGCCCCAATACGATGGGCACGGGCATCTGGTGGACAACGCCGATTCTGTGTTGGGTGTTTTTCTGCGTGCGCGACGTGCGGAGCGATCGTGTCAAGCGCGCTCTTTTGGGCGCATCGGGGCTGCTGTTCGGATTGCTCATGTTGTGGCACGCGACCGGTGCCGTGCAACGCGGGTTCAACCGTTATTCGCTGGACTTTCTTCCGGTGCTGATTGCGCTTATCGTTCCTACGTGTCTTTCCGGACGACGTCGTTGGCTTACACTGGCGATGCTCGCGTGGGGCGTTGCTTATTTCCGAACGGTGCCGTTCGTTCCGCCGCTGCGTATCTGGTAACGCAGGACGCTATGAGGATGTTCGCACCGGCGCCGTTAACGTAGCCATCAATCATGACCCAATACGAACCCATTCTGCTTCGCCACATCGGTCTCAAACACGCCACCTCGGTCAAGGTGTATGAGTCGCACGGAGGTTATCAGGCGGCGCGAAAGGCGCTCAAGATGACGCCGGGCGAAATCGTCGAGGAGGTCAAAGAAGCCAAGCTCCGCGGTCGCGGCGGAGCCGGCTTCCCCGCCGGGGTGAAATGGGGGTTCCTGCCCAAGGATAGGAAGCGTACGTTGCTTTGCGTCAACGCGGACGAATCCGAGCCGCCGACGTTCTGCAACCGGGTGTTGTTGGAGAATGATCCACACCAGCTTATCGAGGGCACGATCATAGCCGCCTTCGCGACGCAGGCGCAGGTCGCCT
>CAZWWW010000107.1:0-8317 GCA_964637715.1 uncultured Phycisphaeraceae bacterium
TTTGCCCATGCCACACACAACGAACCCTAACAATAAGCTGTGACGCTGCACTAGCATGTTCGGCTCCGTCGAGTCCCACTGAACCGTGTCGGGGAAAAACAGAATGGGAACCCCGACCCGGCGGATGGGCGCGTTGCGTTCGCGGTCCATCCGGCGCGGTCCAGAAACAGTGAGCGACAGTCTTTCATGGCATGCTCCGCCGTGGTGTATCGCGTGGTCGAGCCGATTTGCCGGGCGAAACAACGATTCGATCGCTGTACAGAAGTAGAGCTTGCTCTGTTGGAGTAGTAGAGTTATGCGAAAACGGTGTTTGGCGGGCGCGACGGTCTGCGGCGCCCTCATCGCGCTGCTTGGGTGTGCCAGCGCGAAACAGATTCAGTATTTCGCGGTAACCTATCGAGATCCCAAAACCGGGGAAACGAATCGTAACTATTACAGGCTGACCGTGGACGGCGGCACGTTCGGGCCCGTCTCGTATCAGCTCAAGGCGGCTTATCTGAACAGTGCGACGGTCGACGTGTTGCAGGGCAAAGGGGTGTTCATTCCCGAGGCTGACCTTCCCATTGAGCAAGACGAGGTCTTCGACGAGGTTCTGCAAACCTATTACAGCACGATCAAGCAACGTGCCGAGCTTGCCGGGAAGGTGGCAACGGATACCTCCCGCGAAAGTTTGTCCAGGGAAGACTCGTTGCTTCAGGTGGCCCGGCAGGTCTGGTTAGCGAGTTTGTCGACCGGTGATGTAACGTCGGTCGGGCAGGTGCAGAGTCTTGATCCCCGGGAGTTTCGAAAACTCGTGTTCTATGCGACCGCCAAGAACATTGATCTGGAGCAGACGATCGGTCCGCAGATTGATGCGATGATCAAGCACGTCACAACGCTGGCCCGGTATGAAAAGCAACGCGCCAAGGCGCGAAAGAAACGCAAGGGGGCCATCGGGAATCTGATACGCAATCTTCCGGGTGTCGATCCGGCTACGAAACCGTTCCTTGATATGGCGGCCACCGCGCTCGAAGGGGGCACCGCCGGGGATGACTCAGACGCCGGAGGAGGTCAGTAAGATGGAAGCCATCATCAAAAAGCCGGCTGCCGGACAGAGGTTCGCAGAGAGACGCTTATTGGCTTTGAAATTTGCGTGGGCCACGCTGCTGCTTGTCGTTGGTTGCCAGAACTCATTGAGAATCAAGGTGGAGTTGATGGTGCCTCGTGAGAGGGGCACTGCGAAGGGGGGCACTTCCACCGAGGCCGACACGAAGGGCGGCCCGCTGTCCGGGGCGGCCCGCATTGCCCGGACTCAAGAGCGCGTAACGCGCGGTCGGGCTGCGGTAAGCGCCGCGATTTCGTCCATAGAAACCGGCGTGGCCGAGGCGAAGAAAGCGCTGAGCGATTTGGGCTACAGCAAGGCCGCGGTCGAGGGCGGGCAATTCGTAAGCCTTGCGATGCTGAGCAGCGCCTGCTCCTCGGCGCGTGAAAAGCTGAAAGAGATGTCGTCCAAAGCGATGGTCAATGATGTGTCAGCCGTCAAAGAGCTCGAAACTCAATTCCGTGCGGAGGTTGATCGTGGACTGGAAGGGTTCAAGAGGCTAAGGCGGTCGATCTGCCGACGTAAGGCTCTGAAGGATGTTGCCGGCTACGACGCCAAACTTAAGGCCGCGCGTTTTGCGTTAGCTACGCTTGAAGAAACCGCGGTCGATTCATCGCTCGATGTGGCCGCCGCGGGCTTCGGCGGGTTTGAGGTCTTGGGCGTGTACGAGCTGAATCAGGCGGACCCGGCGTACCGCCAAGTGCTCGACGGAACGAAATACCAGTCGGTGGGTCTTTTCTCCATGGCCGAGGCGAATGTGAACGGAGATTCGACGATCGTCATCGTCCAGGAAAACCCGGGGCAGTTTCGGGTGTTCGAGATCGACAACGATCCGACGAAATTGGTTCAGAACGTATCATATATCTCCAACAAGGCGCTTGAGGCCGCCGTAAAATACGCGGAGCCATAGAGCAAGCGCTCTTTTCATCCGGCGGTCGAATCGCTGTTTGATTCGGTGAATCGAGTTGATGCGGGGACGCACCTTCACCGCGGGTGAGGTGGCCGCACGAGCGCCCTGATTATTTGGAGCATTGAAGATGTCCAACGGTACCTGGATTCGACCTGACGTTGCGGTCGAGCCTACGATCCCTTCGGCTGACCGGGAGACCACGCACAACGGTATTCGCTATGCCGTTGCCCGCGCCCGGGTGCAGGCCATGGCGCACACCGCGGCCGACCCGATACCGGGCGAATTGATTCAGCGCACCATGGCCGGGCCGTTTCAGGTCGGACCGATGTGTGTCGGCAAGGTGTATGAACAAACGGATAGTCACATCGACGCCGACTGGTACTTCGAGATCTTCTGATTGCGGCACCAGACTCGGTGTGCGAATGTGCCGGTGTCCGACTGGCGCTCAGCGCATGCTTGACGCGGAGGCGGGACCGGCGATTCTGGCCCGCAGCGCACCCAACGAAAACATAGACCCGGGGCATTTGGTTTTCGGGTTCACCAGACCATGCGTTGTGATGGCACTGGCGGGGATGTGGCACGCATACTGCAAATACTTCACGAGACGAGCCAGTGAAGCCATTTGCCGGGCCGTTGGCGGATGTTTGGTGAAGTCGCCGACTAGGCAGATGCCGATCCCGTGCTCGTTGAAATACTGATCGGGGGTTTTGCAGTGGGCTCCGTGCTTCTGTTTGTTCCAGCGCGGACCGACTTCGATCAACCCATCCGGTGTTTCACTGCCGTTGCCGATCACGAAGTGATAACCCAGCTCGTCCCACCCCTTGCTGCGATGGAATCGGTCGAACGCAGCCGCACTGCCGCGCTCGGTGGCGCTGTGGTGGATGACGATGGTTCGCCAGCGTTGGTCGATGTGCCCGGAAGCGGGTGGCCAGGCGTCGACTGGTGGTAGCTGGCGGTAGTGCCGGTTGAACGCCAGGGCGGCGCGGTGCGGGGGTACTTGTCGGAGCGGACGATACAGGCTTCGGGGGGGAGACTGGTAGGCGATCGTGTTGTACGGATCCGACGTTGCACACGCGCTCAGGCTGACACATCCTATGAGCGCCAGTGCGATCCGGAACTTCATTTCCCTGTACTCCAAACGCCCGGACAGCACCGGCAAGACCTTCGAACAGCCATACACAGGGTCTTTATCGGTCAATTCCCGCTGTTCTGTCAAGCGAAAAGCATCAGGGTGCATCCCCTTCGGGCGCGTTGTGCGGTCTGGGGCTGCGCCTACCGGGTTGTTCGGGGCGATCGGCGCCGTTATCATCGAATGGTTCGGTTCGGTGCCTTCATCCGGTAGCAATTTCAAGCGTTCAGCGCGCCGAAATTATGTTTTTTTTGCCATAGGTGGCCCCTAAACCGCCATACACGTTAAGAGAACGCGCTTCAACGCGATTGGAAAGAACGTTTCACGATACTACATGCGAAGGAGATTCGGGTGACGACGACTGATGTGGACCTGTCGAAATGTGTCGAGCACCATGGTGGCATTCATTGCATCCGTGGGGGTGGTGGGGAGAACTGTCGCGGTTGGAACGGGATCAAGTATAAGGTCGGTATGTCCGCCAAGAACGTGGGGGCGACCAAACTCTCCATGAACGTCGCGACGATTCCCCCGGGTGGTGTAGCCCGGGCGCACATTCACGTCGATTTCGACGTCATGCTTTACATTCTTCAAGGCAACGTGCGCCATGAGTTTGGTCCGGGTTGCAAGAACGTGCTGGAGAACAAGGCGGGCGATTTTATTTACATCGAGCCGGGTCTGCCGCATGAGGTGTTCAACATGAGCGACACGGAGCCTGTCGTTGCGGTCGTGGCGCGCTCGGACGCGAACGAGTGGGAGAACATCATCACCTACGATCGCGCGAGTGAACGTACAACCTGACGAGCGGGATCGCTGCGGTCTGACAATCGGGGCGTTCGGAATGCGGTACACGGGTGCCAATTCCTAAAACGTAGTACGATCTATTCGGGCATGGGTGGCATGGGCAAACTTGTCTGTCCGTGACTAACCGCGAAACAGCACGGGCAAGCTGCTGTTTGCCCGTGGCACCGAGCGTGCGGGGGGTGAC
Organism: uncultured Phycisphaeraceae bacterium; assembly: GCA_964637715.1. Lineage (GTDB taxonomy): Bacteria > Planctomycetota > Phycisphaerae > UBA1845 > UBA1845 > CAZWWW01. The sequence continues at coordinate 4,106 of CAZWWW010000107.1, forward strand.
AACGTCGAGATCAGGCCCGTGCCCCATCTCCTTCAGAAGGTTGCCCGAGAATTGGAGCTTTCGGTATGACAGACATTAAGCTGAGCAATGGTCAATCCATGCCCGCGTATGTGGCCACGCCCACGATGAGTCCCGCACCGGGGCTTGTTTTGATCCAGGAAATCTTCGGCGTCAACAAGACCATGCGCGACCTGGCTGACGGCTATGCGCGCAAGGGGTTCTACGTTGTCTGTCCCGATCTTTTTTGGCGAGAACAGCCCGGTATTGAGTTGGACGCCGCCAACGAAGCGGACTGTAAGCGTGCGTTTGGCCTGTACGAGCAGCTTGACGAACGGCTGGCGGTAGAGGATTGCGGCGCCGCGCTGGCGTTCGCCCGGAGTCAATCGTGCATGACCGGCGCTGTCGGGGCGGTTGGTTATTGTCTCGGCGGGAAACTAGCGTATTTGTTGGCCGCGCGGCACGACCCTGACTGTGTCGTCGGGTATTACGGTGTGGGTATCGAAAACGCGCTGGACGAAGCACCAAACATTCGATGCCCGGTATTGTTGCACGTTGCAGGTCAAGATCAATTCTGCCCGCCGGATGCCCGGTCGCAGCTTCACAAAGCGTTTGACGGGCACGCGTTCGTGTCTTTGTGCGCCTATGCGGATCAAGATCACGCGTTTGCGCGCGTTGGCGGCGAACACTATGATGCGCAGGCCGCGGAGTTGGCGAATCTGCGAACGGTGGAGTTTTTGCGTGACCGTTTGGGTTGGGCAGGTACGTCGAAAACGGCCGTCGACTTCGCGGCCTTGTGGGAAGAACACGTCAAATATGAGTTCGAGACGCGCAGCTACACCGACACCTTAGAAACCATGGTGGATAACGCGTACGTCAATCACATTCCCACCTTGACCGGCGGTGTGGGTAAGGAAGCGCTGGGCGAGTTTTATTCAAAGCGATTCATTCCGCAAATGCCTCCCGATACGGAGATGACACCGGTGTCGCGGACGATCGGTGCGGATCGGCTCGTGGACGAAATGATTTTCAAGTTCACGCATACGATTGAGATGGACTGGATGTTGCCGGGTATTCCACCGACCGGCAAGCGGGTGGAGATTCCACTCGTTGCGATCGTACATTTCCGCGGCAACAAGCTCGCCCATGAGCATATCTATTGGGACCAGGCGTCCGTGTTGGTACAGTTGGGGTTGCTCGATACCGACAAGCTCCCGGTTATGGGCATCGAAACCGCGCACAAGGTCCTTGACAACAGTGTGCCGTCCAACGCGCTGATCGCCCGGGCTGACCAATGGCGCCGGTCGTAGGAACGCCCTCTTGGTGACCGAAGCGACACGGCGCTCGACGTTCGCCTCCTCGTGGGGAACCATACTTTCCACGGCCGGTGTGGCCATCGGGCTGGGCAACATCTGGCGCTTCCCCTACATGATGGGCAGCCACGGCGGTGCACTGTTTCTCATCGCGTATCTGCTGGTTGCGATCGCGTTTGGGCTGCCGGGGTTGATGGCTGAGTGGTCGCTTGCCAGACATACACGTCGTGGGACGCTCGGTGCCTTTGAGCGCGCGGGTGTGCCGGGCGGGCGGTTCATCAGTTATGTACTGTTGCTTACGGTATTGATGGCCAGTTCCTACTATGGCGTGGTTGTCGGCTGGGTGTTGTATTTCGTTGTTCATTTCGGTTTGGGCGTCGTTCACATTGAGACGTCGGGCAGCTTTGCATCCTTTTCCACGAATTTCCCGGCACAGTTGTCGTGTCTTGTGGCGGTTTCAGCTTTGTGTGCGGGCGTGTTGTATTTGGGTGTGCATCGGGGTATTGAGCGATTGAGCCGCTGGGGGATACCGGTGTTTTTCCTTTTGCTGGTCATTCTGATCGGTCGCACGCTCACGTTGAACGGCGCCTGGGAAGGCCTGTCAAGCTATGTGCAACCCCATTGGGATCAGTTTACGCCCACAACACCGCTGGCGGCGATGGGGCAGGTGTTCTTTTCGTTCGGGTTGGGCGGTACCTTCATGCTGGTATACGGGAGTTATATGCGGGACGACGAAGACATACCTCGTGCCGCGGTCTTTACCGCCGGGGCGGACGTGTTGGCGGCATTGATGGCTGGGGTGATTGTGATACCGGCTGCTCTGGCCTTTGGGTTGCCGCTCAGTAGCGGTCCGGCGCTCATGTTCGAGGTGATGCCTTCCGTCTTCGAGCACATGCAGGCCGGTGCGATGTTCGGGCTGATGTTCTTCGCGTCCGTGTTCATTGTCGCGCTGCTTTCGCAGATGGCGGCGTTTGAAGTGGTCATCGGTGCGATCACTGACGGTACGTCATGGTCTCGCAAGCGGAGTGTAATTGTCGTCGCTTTGGTCTCGACGGTATTGGCTGTTCCTGCATTGCTGAGTGTGCGCTATATTGAGATCAGCGATCTTATTTGGGGTTCCACGATGCAGCCGGTGGGTGGTCTGGTGGCGGTGATTGCGTTCGCGTGGTATGTGAAGATCGGTGATGCGCTGTCGGAGATGCGGCGCAACTCACGACTGCCGATACCGACGTGGCTTTTTTATTGGATTCGCGTGGGCGTACCTGTCGGGATTATGTCGACGCTTGTCTTTACGCTCGTGACGGCTTGGTAGCGCACCCCGCACGGTGTGGCACATGCTCAACGGTCGACTTGTTGCATGAGAAGTCGAGCAGATACAACCTAAATGAGTGCTACTGCGGTGGATCAAGAGGATCAGGGCAACGAAACCACGAATCGTTTGATCTATATCCAGGCGAACCCTTATGGCGTTTTCTGATATAGTGTATCGTCGAATCGAGTCCTTTTGCCGGATGAAACAGTGATTCGACCGCTACACACAAAGAGCGCTTGCTCTAAGGAAGACCGGGGGGTCGCGCAGGCTAAAGCCTGCGGCTCAGGCGGTTGGGGAAATGAATTATGGCAGCAACAGAAAGTTTTGACCGGCGTAGAGAACTGTTTCCCACGCTTGCGCGCGGTGCGTATCTGCTCAGCCACAGTCTTGGTCCCGTGCCCACCACGTTGGAGGAGTCGATGCGGGCGTACGCCGAGGCGTGGCGCGACACCACCACGGAAGACGCTTGGGGTGCGAAATGGTGGTCGCTGTCGCGCGACGTGGGCGATCGTATTGGCCGATTGATCGGCGCGCAGCCGGGTACGGTTCAGATGCAACCTTGTGCTTCGGTCGCCCTCTATGCAGTGATTTCCTGTTTTGATTATTCCCGATCGAATAAGAACCGGATTGTTACCACCGCGCTTGACTTTCCATCGATGGGCTACGTCTGGGAAGGCCAGAAGCGGTTGGGTGCGGACGTTCACGTGGTCCCATCGGATGATGACATCATCGTTCCTGGAGAACGATTGCTTGAGGCGATTACCGATCGCACGCTCCTGGTGGCGCTGTCGCACGTGTCCTACCGAAGCTCCGCCCGTATCGACGTGGGCGCGGTCGTGCGTCGCGCGCACGAGGTCGGCGCGTTTGTCGTGTTGGACACCTATCAATCGGTCGGGATCATGCGCATCGATGTTGAACAATGGGACGTTGATTTTCTCATCGGCGGTTCCATCAAATGGCTTTGTGGCGGGCCATCGTGCGGCTATCTTTATGTGAGACCCGATCTGATCGGTCGATTCGAACCGCGCCTGACTGGTTGGATCGCGCACGCCGATCCGTTTGCTTTTTCGCACGAAGGCATGGTCTACGATGAAAGTGTTCGGCGTTTTGCACAGGGTACGCCGAACATTCCGGCGCTGTATTCGTTCCTGCCGGGACTGCGGATTATCGAGGAGACGGGTATTGTTTCGATCGAGCGCGAATCCCGTCGGCGCACACAACGGATTGTGGCGTTTGCTCTGGAACACGGGTGGCGGCTTCACAGTCCGCTTGAGGTCGATCAGCGCGGCGGCACGGTGATGATCGAGGTGGACGAACCAGCAGCCAAGGTTGAGGCGCTGGCGGCGCGCGGTGTATTCGTCGACGCGCGGCCGGGCGTCGGGCTGCGTGTGTCTCCGCACTTTTTCAACACGGACGAGGAGATCGACAAAGCCCTGTCGACGATCGAATCGGTGATCCAATGATTCAGCATCAAGGAGGTGCGGCCCAAGCCGGACGCGCTCGAGCAATACGCAGGGATCATAAACCGTCAAGCCCAGGTGACCGAATGTCGCGCAGCCCGACGAACAAAGGCGTCAATCCACACGGAGC
>CAZWWW010000108.1:0-8317 GCA_964637715.1 uncultured Phycisphaeraceae bacterium
CATCTCGTGGCACCGTATTAGGGTGTATCAGAATTTATGGCGAGTAGCACTAGGTATCGAGATCGTGCGTGTCGATGTCCAGTGGGGCGTGCATGTGCTCGGTGGACTCCGGGTGCGTAAGCACTTTGTAGTAGCAAAAACTCACGAGCGCCACCACGCAGGTCATGGACGTAATCATAATCACCCAACCGCCGGTCGTCATACCGCACCCTCCGTTCGCGTGTCAGCTTTCAGCATGCGGGCCTCGCGCGCGTTCCAGCGTCGGCTGGCCAAATGAACGAGTATCGTCAGAAACACGCCCACCGCCACGACGAACAACACCGCTACTCTTGGAACCGTTTTCTCTTTCAGTATATCGATCTGCGCCGGTAATGACTGCCAGCACCATGCGATAAAGATAATCAGCAGGTATAAGGGGGACACGTATTTGATCATGAACTTCCATACGCGCGGAATCTTCAATTCAGCCCCGCGCGTTACCTCGTCGTACCCTCGCTCAACACCGAACACCCACGAGAACAGTATGACCTCAAACATCGCGAGTACGAAGATAAAGGCCGTACCCACCCAAAAGTCTATCGTATTAAGCGCCAGACTTCCCCCGCTAAAATAAAGAATGAATCCGGAACCCAATACGGTAATCAGACCGAGCAGGGTTACCGACACCCGGCGTCCGATGTTCAGCCCTTCCTCAAGAAAAGCGATCGCGGGCTGAAGCATGGATAGTGAACTCGTGATCGCCGCAAGAAACAGCATGAAAAACCATAGAAACCCGAAGAACCGACCGGCGCCGCCCATGTATTCGAACACAACAGGAACCGTATTGAATCCAAGTCCGAACGTACCCGATTTCGCACCCGCGGCTGCCCCGGCTGCGCCAAGGAATACAAACGCCGCCGGAATGGTAATCAGTCCACCGAGGCAGACCTCGAAGAACTCGTTCGTGGACGCCGCCGTCAGACCGGATAACACGACGTCGTCGTTGCGGCGCATGTAGCTCGAGTAGTTGATGATAATGCCGAACCCCACGGACATACTGAAGAAGATTTGTCCTGTCGCTGCGAGCCATGTTTGAGGATTGATCAGTGCTGAATACCACGCACCAGTCTTCGACTGCGGATTCCACATAAACCCCAAACCGTTGATCACAGTTTGATCCGGATGTGTCGGGTTCGGCGGCAATGTCAACACGCGCACCAACACAATAAGTGCGCAAACCGCCATGACGGGCATAGCTCGCACACAAAAGGCTTCAATGCCTTTTGACACTCCGCGATAAATCAGCATGAAATTCAATGTGAACGTAATCAACGCGAAGTAAAGAAGCGGCTGACCGCCCCCTTCAAACACGGCGCCGTTCGTTCCGCTGCCGATGAAGTTGTTGAAAAAGGAGACACTGTTGGCCGCATACTTAGCCGGTTCATCGCCCAGATTGATCGAACCGGTCAGGTAGGCCCATGCGTAGCCGAGACACCACGCCTCGATCAGAACGTAATACATATAGATGACGACGGGAATCAGAACGCCAAGGACCCCCATATATCGAAATCCGGAACGCCCACCCAGCACCCCGAAAATAGCCGGTGCCGAGTTATAACCGCGACTTCCGCCGAAGCGGCCCATACCCCACTCGGCCCAGCAGATAGGAATCGCCACGAGCAACATGGCGACGAAGTAAGGAATCATAAACGCCCCGCCGCCGTTCTGAGCCGCCTGACCCGGAAAGCGAAGGAAGTTGCCGAGTCCTACCGCCGAACCCGCCACAGCGAGGATGACGCCGATGCGTGTCGACCACTGCTCTTTAGGTTTGTTCATAAGCTTTGATATCCGAAACGTGACGTTGGCCTCCGCGCCCGGACGCGAAGTTCGGGATTCTAACGCCGACGGCGCGGAGCTGGCAACCGGTTTGTCGGGATGCGATCGGACCGCTATGCTCGCACGCACCGCGGATGGGCGCGGCGGTGAGTTACCCGACGGAAAACCGATTGTCGTACCGCGTGATCAAGGCATCGCGGCGGTGACAGCACGGATGACATATCCGCACCGTTGTTGATTCCACGGACTGCCCGATACGCCCGATGGCTTGACAACGGCGCGGTCGCCCGCGCGGAGACCTGCGCCTCAGAAATCAGGACGCCGCCGGTGAACCCGATCAAAGACCGCAACGGAGTCGATATATGACGCTTGAACAGTTCGCCTCGGAGTTCGTCGGATGGGTCTGGGCGTCTCCGCTCTTTTTCATGCTCCTCGGCTGCGGGCTCATCTTCTCGATCTTCTCGAAATTCGTGCAATGGCGCATCTTGACGCATGGCTACGCGTGCATCCGTGGTCACTACGATCGCCCGGACGACGTGGGTCAAATCAACCATTTTCAGGCGCTCTGTGCGGCGTTGTCGGCCACGATCGGCCTGGGCAACATCGCGGGTGTTGCGGTGGCGGTATCCATCGGCGGACCCGGCGCAGTCTTCTGGATGTGGGTGGTGGGTCTGTTCGGTATGGCCCTTAAGTTCATGGAGTGTTCGCTCGCGGTCATGTACCGTGACGTCCGCGACGTGCCTGACCCGAGCGCCCCCGCTCTTGTGGAAGCCGACGCGGAGGGCGGCGCGCTGGAGTACAAGGGCGAATCGGCACACGGCGCCGCCGGCGGCGTTCGTGCGCGCGGTGAGGTGCGCGGCGGGCCCATGTGGTATATCCAAAAGGCGCTGGTCGATCCGCTTCGCGCCTACGGCAACCCGTTTTGGCTTGTCTTTAAGTTGCTGGCTGTTCTGTTTTCCATCGCGGCTGTCCTCAATTCGTTCGGCGGCGGAAACATGTTCCAGGGCTGGAACGTATCGAACACGCTCAAGCTGTACTTCCACGTTCCGGTAACGCTCTCTGCGACGGTCGTTTCCGCGCTCGTGGCCGTAGTCATCATTGGAGGCATCAAGCGTATAGGAAACGTCTCGTCGAAACTCGTGCCGTTCATGTGCGTGATTTATGTGTTCGGCGCGTTGTACGTGGTGGTGCTGCACGCCGCCGAAGTGCCGCATTACCTGGCGTTGATCGTCCGTTCAGCGTTCACGCCCACCGCCGAAGCGGGTGGGTTCGCCGGTGCGACCATCTGGATCGCGTTCAGCCAAGGCCTGCGCCGGGCGTGTTTTTCCAACGAAGCGGGTGAAGGATCAGCCGCGATGGCGCATGCCGCTGCCCGCACCGACGAACCGATCCGCGAGGGCGTCGTTGCGGGGGTCGGGCCCTTCGTGGATACGCTCATCATCTGCACGATGAGCGCGCTGGTGCTGCTGACCACCGGCGCGTGGAATCGCCCGGCGCTCGGCCGGGTTGTTTCCGTGGATGAGCAGTCCGTCGTCGTGCAATGTGATCACGAGATACCGCAGCCGTTTCAAGGACCGTATTTGCATGGTATCAGCGCCGACAGTGGCCAGGAGTTGGCCATCTTCCTCACCCACGAACCCGGCAAGAAACCTGATTCCGTTTCGCTTCCGGTCGATCATCTGGACGGTGACGCCGGGGCATGGAACACCGTACGAACGGTCACGCTGCGCATAGACAAGAATGAAGTCAGCGACGTCGATCGCGGGCGCATCGCCGTAGGCATGCCGGTCCATCTCGATCTCGACGGCGCGAAACTCACCGCCGTCGCGTTCGACACGGTTATCACCGGGTTCGGCAAGTGGATGGTGACGCTCGGGGTGTGCCTGTTTGGGTTCAGCACGATGCTCAGTTGGAGCTACTACGGCGAAAAGGGAGCGGAGTATCTGCTGGGTCCGCGCGCGATCCTGCCGTATAAGTTCCTGTTTGTGATCTTCGTCTTTCTGGGCATGGTGCTCTCGGAATTCAAAACGGTGTATGACTTCTCAGACGCGACGACGGGGCTCATGGTTTTGTGCAACCTCCCGGCCGTGCTGATTCTCTCACCCGTCGTCCTGCGGGCTGCACGGAACTATTTCCGCCGGCTCGATAACGGAGACATGCAAAAGTATCGGTGATTGAGCCCGTAGGTCACGGCGCGACGCCACTCGTTGCGCTCGTTATGGGTGCATGAGACGAACCGGAATCGGACGTACTTAAAGCCTTTCTCGTTTTCATGGGCTGGTTCTTGGACACCCGAACCGGCATCGAGACTGGGAATATCGCGCGGGCTTAAAGCCCGCGGCTCGGAGCACAAGAACGGGAAATGCTTTAGACCTCCCGCGTGCGGCGGCGGAACTCATCATAGAGTCGTTGCGTGACGGGTCCGACCCGGCCCGTGCCGACGTTGCGATCGTCGATCGCGGTGATACCCAGCACTTCACCAACCGTGCTCGACATGAAGGCTTCATCAGCTTCGCGAAAGGCGTCGATGTGCAACACCTCATGCCGCTTGGTCAGGCCTATACCTTCCGCGCAAGTGAGCAGAAACTTTTGCGTCACACCGTGGAGAATCGCCTCGGTGAGCGGGGGTATGACCAGCACGCCGCGTTGAACCATGAACACGTTGGCCGAGGTACACTCGCGCACTTCGCCGTCGGCGGTGACGAACACGGCGTCGTCGTACCCGCGTCGCACGGCCTGGTGCCGCGCCAGCGTATTGGGCAACAGCGTGATGGCTTTGATATAACAATTCGCCCAGCGCGTTTCGGGAACGGTCAACACCCGCGCCCCGCGCCGGCGAAGATCGTCGGGCAATGACGGTCTGGGTTTGAACGTCATCACCACCGTGGGTTCGATCGCCTCGGGGATGGCATGAGATCGGGGGGCGACGCCGCGGGTCACCTGTACATAGATCATCGCTTCGTTCAGCCCGCTGCGCGTGAGCCCTTCCTCGATGATGTCGGCTATTGAGGCGGTGTGAACATCGAACGGAAGTTCAATGGCATCGCAGCTCCGTTGGAGGCGGGCGAGGTGGTCCTCCAACAAAAAGAGTCGACCCCCGTAGGAGACGATGACCTCGTAGACGCCGTCTCCGAATTGAAAACCGCGATCCTCTACTGAGACCTTCGCCTCGCCGAGATCGCAAAAACTACCGTTTACATAGGCCAATTCGGGCATAGTACAAGGCTACCGGTATCGTAACGAGCGAAGGGCGCGCGTTGATGCTACTTACGGACCACATGCGGCATTCGGCTCGGGGCGACCCAGCGCGCTGCGCACCTGTTTGAGCCATTCAAGGCACTGAGCGCGCCGGCTTTCGTCGGTCACTCTGGTTAACACGTCCGTCAGGTGTCGGTCCGCTTCCTCAGCCCGATGCAAATCGCGGGCGTACATGATGCCGAGCAGCAGCCGCACGTCCAGTGCATCCGGCGAGCGCGGGTAACAGGCGACGAATCGCTCGAACGCTTGCGCCGCGTCCACATACCGCGCCTGACGATACAGCGCCCGGGCCAGGACGAGTTGACCGCGCTCCGGCAAACACTGCCGGTCGTCAAGCTGAACCAGCGCCGTGTACGCCTCGATCGCCTGGTCAAGTTTGTCCTGTTCGATCAGGCTCATGACCTGACTGCGCTGCTCCGCGAGCTCGTCAAGGCGTTTGTCTTCAGCCTTTTGCCGGGCTTTGTCGACCGGCGGAACTCGCGCGACCGAACCATACCGGGCGTGCTCCGCCGCACCGGGCGCACTCATCACAGCGGCAAACTCCCGGCGCCGCCGCCACCGACTCCACAGCGCGAGTATGTCGAACTGATCTCTCGGGAGCGCACGCACCAGCAGCATCATCAGCGCCGCAAGAAACCCGAAGCTATACCCGGCCAGGTGGGCTGTGTGGGCGACGTTGCCCGCCCCCATAATCGCCGGACCGATGATGTTGTCCCACACGATGATCTTCAAGAGGATGAGAATCATGGCGGGCCACTCGAAAAAGTGGATGAAAAAAAAGAACCACACGAGCACGGTAACGCGGCTTCGCGGAAACAGCGCCAGGTAGGCGGCGGTGATCGCGGCAATAGCCCCCGATGCGCCCAACAACACCGAGCCGCCGGTATCCGTCAGGGCATACCCCCAGCCCGCGAACACGCCCCCGGCGAGATAGAACACGAAGTACGTTCCATCACCCATTTTGGAATTGACGGCGTTTCCAAACACCCAGAGAAACAACATGTTCCCAATAATGTGCATGGGCGAGGCGTGCATGAATTGATACGTAAAGAACTCATGGAACGCCGGTGCGTGGGCGTGGAGAAAGAAATAGCGCTGTTTGAACGCGTCGGCGGCGACGCCGCCGAATTGCTCGCTGAACGCGAAGAAGCACAGGAAGTTTATGCCGATCAGGGCATAGTTCATGTTCGGTGGGCGACGAACGACCGACTCGGTTCGGATCGGGAGCACTAGCATGAGGCACGTCGATCGCAGTCAGGTGATGGGCTCGGCGGCGATGGCACGCGCTTACCCCTCCGCCGGCGCACCGGGCGTTTTGCCCGAGGCGAGTGTCACATAGTGCATACGCAGTTCGTGGAGCACGGCATCGAGCGTGCGTTTCTCGTCGTCGCTCAGATTGCCCTCCGTCTTTTTCGACAACACCTCGAGCAGATCGATTTGATGCCGGGCGGCCATCTGATTCGGTGCGATCCGTTCGCCGCCCGGACCTTGATACCCACCCAGTGCGATCGCCGCCTGCATGGCGAGGATGTTGACCAGTTCGACAAACGACGCCTCAGGGGCAGCCGCTTCCGTTGATGTCGCCTGGTCCAGCATTTCCTGCTCAGCCAGCCGCTGCTTTTCTCGCGCCGCCTCCGCCTTCCAGTCGCTGTCGATATGTATTTTTCCGCCGCCCTGTTCGTCCGCCATGCTAATCTCCCTGCGATGTCCGTTGTTCCGCAGCGCGCACTATACCGTAAAATCGAGTTCCGGGGGAAGCGCATCGAGCAAACGATTCAGCGCCCGGTCGTCGAACAGACCGAAAAAATAATCACGTCCCCGCGCAATCTCGTTCTGCCTCAGCGCAGCCCTTGCCGCCTCAACCCCAGCCTCAGCTTTTCGGACAAGATCGGAACGTGCCGCCAGCAGCGAGGCGGAGCACTCACGGATCCGCCGAAACGCCGCCCGACGCGCGCGATGGTCTCCGGGCGCATTGACCGCCAACAACTTAGCCAGACGGACCGCCTCTTCACGACGCACGATGAGTTCAGTTTGTTTCCCCTCCGCAGCTACATGGCGTTGCGGATTACAGCGCACGTCGCGGAGTACGCGTTCCCGTTGACGTACCGCCGCTTCGTCCACCTCGGTTCGCGGCAGGTCGGGCCACAGCGTCGCGGAGACACAGGCCATCCCCGGCGGTTCGAGGCCAAAATAGTCGACCATAATCTCATCCGTGATTCGATCGTATTTCGCACCGCCGATACCGTGGATGAACAAATCCGCCAGCAGCAACCGGGCCCATAGCGTCAGAGTCAGCGCGCGGGGTCGGAGCTGCCAGCCGCCCAGGGCAGCCATGCGGTCGCGCAACCGGTCGCCGCGGCTAAGGTCATCCGTTGACACCGAACCGATTTCGTCCTGATCCGCCAGGAGCCGCCATTGATCGCGCTGCGGGTCCACGAACAACCGGCGACGTCGCTCGCACCGCCGATAGACCCAAACCGGGGTTTCGACGGCCCCGCCGCGTTGCATCAAATCGGGCATGGGTCGATCGACCCCGCGAATCCGTTCGCTGCGACGGTAGCGAGCCAACGCCCGATTGTAAGACGACCGGAAGCGTTTCGCGTTTTGCACGATATCAACGAGCAGCGGCGAATACGCCACGCTGCTCACGCGATGTTCCTCCAGTTCGATACCGAACTTCCGCTCGATGGCCCGCCGCCCGGCCAGGGATTGCTCGACAAGTCCGATCGCGCCGGAATCACCGGCAGCCACCGCAGACGAAATCGCCGCCAGAAAAGCCGGCATCTGCGACCCATTAAGCCGCGCGCCCATAGCGGTACGGAGCGCCGTCGAAAAACGCATCGCCTCGTCCCGCGACAGTCCGCGTAGCTGTTCAAAAGCATATCCGGGACGAACCTCGGCGTAGGGAATTGACCGCCGCCGTACCGTTCCATCCTTTACGGTCGGCACGATCAGCGCCGCCTGCTTCGGTGTATCGTTGTCCACCACTAGGTTGATCGCCACGCCGTCGAGCGCCCGGGCCATGCGCTGGGCGACGACGTGCTTGGCCCAAACGCCGGGATGAATGAACTCCGGTTGATGACCGAGTACGATGACGAGGCGCTCGTCGTCGCCCACCAGCGCCGTGCGGGTCTCGCGACGCCACTGCGCCAGCGGTCGCCCCATCAGCATGGCGGAGGTATGACGAAGTGCGGTGTGGTTGGCGCGCGCCCAGTGCGCCATGGCCTGCGGATCGGGCGCGACC
>CAZWWW010000109.1:0-8314 GCA_964637715.1 uncultured Phycisphaeraceae bacterium
ACGCCGAGCAGGGCGCGGAACCCGCGAATCGCCTGTTGACTTAGATGCACCGTCACCCCGTCCAGCGGTTCCAGCAGGTGTCTGAGACGGTCGGTGGCGTTTGCCAGACCAAGCGCGTCAGCAGCGGGGAGTTCTTCGTCGCTCGATACCGGCGTGAGTCGCTCCTCGAAGCGAAGGGCGGCGACGAGGTCCATCCAGATCGGCACATAGGACAGCGGTTCTTCGCCTCGTTGCACACAACCATCACGCAGATAATCAAGCAACGCGAGCACCCCCGCCTCTTGTTCTTGCGCGATCTTTGTAAGCAGGCGTTCGACTGCGACGCGCTGCGGTTCCGAAAGATGGTGGCGCTCGGCGATGTCAGCCAGGGTGTCTCGAACCACATAAGCCCGCGCCTCGACACGGTGCAGGTGACCGTCGATCAGCGCTACCTTGTCGGTTGGAAGGTTGTCATAGACGTTGCACAAATGGGCGTGGACGATGCGCCCGGCGAAGGGGGCGAGCGCCCGCGCCGGATCGCTCGCGTCGATCAACACGCCTTCAACCCGCCGATGGTGCTCTTGTAGTTCCTTCCGCCCCCGGTCGAGAATATCCTGAGCGTAGTCGGCCAACAAATAAGTAATGCGGTCGTAATAGGGGGCACCGGTAAGATCACACAGGCGCTTAACCTCGTCCATGAATGCCCGGGCGCGGTGAACCGCCGCCACTCCGATTTCCAGCACGTAGAGTTGTTCACTCTCGACGCCCCGATCGTGGAGGCGATCGCACAGCGCTCGTGCCGTCGAACGTACATAGGCCAGGTTGTGATCTGTTGATCCGCCGATTGACGCGTCGTAGTTGATTCCCGTAGCGTGTTCGAAGTCTTTCAGTCGTTGCCAGAACACGGCGTTGAACGCCCAACAGACGCTTACGGATTCTCCGCCGAACGGTTCGAGCACGATGTCCCCCTCGCTTTCCGGGCGACCCTGCACCATGCGTTCCAGCGCGGCGCGCAGGACGCGCCGAAAACGATCCGGTGATCCGAATTGCCGTACGTCAAGGGCGAGGTGGCGACGCACCGGTGTCGATCCATCCCGGTCATATTGCGTGCGGATCGAAACCGGGGCGCGGTAGTGGTGTTTGTAATGAACTCTGTCGAAATGGGCGACGATCGAGGGGCTGTCGGAATTGAGCAATGTCCGTGCGAGTTGGAGCTCGTCCTTGAGAATGGTTAACGCGGCGAGGAAGTCATCGACGTTTCGATCCTGAAGCAGGACGTCGGCATAAGTGACGGGCACCTTCATGGCGGCGATGTGATTGATCAGACCGTTGGCGAGCTCGCGGCGCATGGCCCTACGAAGTTCGCTTCCCGGCGGCAGCGCGTCGAGCAGCAGCTCGCGTCCGCGCCGTGGGGCGGGCCCGGGGCCCAACGCCTGTTGATCGCGCACGCTGGGAATGGTTTCGGCGAGCAGGAACAGTTCGCGCAGGGAGAGATCGGCCAGAGCACCCTCGGCGGGCAGACCCAGCTCGCACAGGCGCGTTTCGATCAAATGCGTAGCCTCCGGCGTACCGATCAGCCCGAGCACTTTGAACAGGAGCACTTCCCGGTCCGTGTCCGGTGCTTCCTCAAGCATCTGTTCGAGATCGTGCGTTTTGGATGCCACCAGAGTGAGCAGATCGGGCACCTTGTTGTCGACCGCCGGGGCATAGTCCCGTCGAATCAGGCGTATCATGGCGACCCACGGTGCCCGATAGGCCAGCCGCCAATCCGGTCCCGGATGGTCTCCGGTCAATACGGGCAGGAACGAACTGAGTCGTGCACCCCGGTAGAAGGCTGGTGACGGTGCCGGTCGTATGGCCAGGCGCGTGGCCAGCTCGATACCCAGCGCGTCGCGGCGAGACCGGATCGTCGCCCAGGTGCATTCGCGTGACGAATCTTCGCAGATCACCCGGCCTTCCATCGTGCGCGGTGCGCCGCAGGGTCCGTGGGTCATCTGCTTGGCGCAACCCCGCGGGCACACGAGCGCGTCGACGCTGAGGTCACACCGATCGCAATGCACGCACCCGAACAACGGCGCCTTGGGCCACTCCAGCACGCGCAGCACGTGGACAACGACGCCTGAACGCTCTGCTCGCTTAAAGACGCGCCGAACTGTACTGCCGCGTTTTGATGCGGCGCGCTGAGCGGCGTCCTCGATGAGCGCATTGATCGCCGGGCGCACAGCGAGTACCCGTTGGCGTTCCGCGCCCGTCAGTTTCGTGCCTTTATGCGTTCCATGTCCCTGCTCAGGAAGCAGCGGGGTCTCCTGAAGTAACTCCAGATGCGCGTCGAACGACTTCACGCACCCAAGATAGAACCCCGACACACCGGGCACGTGGCGAATGCGATGGAGCAGGCTGCGCGTGACGCGCGCCGCCTCACGCCGGCGCTGCTGTCGTATCCACGTTTCATCATGCCCGCCGGATTTCGCCGTTCCCTCGATTCGATCCTCCACGGCGGACATCGCGTCGATCAGCGCGTCCGGTATGCGCATGCCCGGCACTTGGGCGATTGTGCGAAGCTGGGTGCTCGAGGTGATCGGGATCATCTCCGCCAATACAGTGGCCACGTCCAGCACGCCGACGCGGCGAAGCGCTTCCATCCACGATTGGAAGAGTTCGACGGAGTAGATCGCCTGGGTAACAAGCAGCCGGGCGCCCGCAAGCGTTTTGTGTAGCGCCCCAAGACCGTCCGGATCGACGTCTGGATTGGGATGTCCGGCGGCGGCGATAACGAAATCTCCGGGCAGGGTTCCCTCGATCATCATCCGTCTGGCGAGCGCGCACATACCGATCGAATCAAGTGGAAACCGGGCGGACTTTTCAGGCTCCACCGGTAGATCGCCGGTGAGAAGGAGTGCGCAGCGGACGCCGAGATCGGCAAAATGCGTCAGCCGATTACGGATTTGATCGGCCTGTCGGTTTCGCGCGACGATGTTGGCCATCAAACGCGCCGGGTCGACGCCCAGTCCGGTGAGCAGTTCCGCGGCGACCGCATTGTCCAACGAGTCGCGTCCGCGTGCCCCGTCGTCCAGCGCTACGAGGTCCACGCGCCCGCTTCCCAACAAGTCCGCATAGACCTGCAGCTTGTTCGTGAGCGCGCGCTCTTCGGGGGCCAGCTCAGCCGTCTCGCTGTCCAGCTCTGCGACATATTGGCCGAGCAGGGCGAGGCGCGGGAGCTCGGCTCCGAGGGCTAAATATCTTCTGCGAAGACGTTCGTAACCGAGACGGTCGCCTTCGGTGAGGTGCAGCTCGAGCAGCACGGGCATTTTGCCCATGGTCATCATGCGGCGCAGCGGATTGGTCGACGGTTTTGCCGGTGGACGCGGGTTCCGGCGCATCGCTTCACCGGCCGGCCGGCCGCGCGGTCCCGGACCCGGCGTGCTGGACGCTGCGCCGTGCGCCGTATGCGGTTTGTGTGTGACGCCCATGCGGTGCTCCGGGTTCCTATTCTGGCCGCGCCTTCGCCCCGAGCCGGTCCAGACGCTCGCGGAACAATCGAATATGCGTTGGTCCGGTCCCGCAGCATCCGCCGACAATCGATGCCCCCGCGCGAACCATGGCGGGTATGGTGTCCGCCATCATCTCGGGAGTCTCATCGTACACGATACGGCCACGTTCAAGCCGGGGCTGCCCCGCGTTGGGTTGGACCATAATAGGACGGTCGGTCAGACCGCGCAGCTCAGAAACGAGTTGAATGTAATCGTCCCCATGGAGTCCGGTTCCGCAGTTGCACCCGATGATCGGGACGTTGAGTTCGGTTAGAAACGCGACCACCTGCTCAGGCGAGGCACCGGTCATGGTTTGAAACCCGCCGTCCACCACACGATCGAAAGTGATCGATCCGACGATTGGCGCCTCCGGGCGTGTTCGTCGAACCGCGGCGACGGCTACCTCCATCTCCTCCAGCGCCGTCATGGTTTCCACAATGATGCCGTCCACGCCACCATCGAGCAGGGCCGTTGCCTGAACGGCGAACGCATCCGTTAGTTCGCCGCGTGACGTACTCCCCAGCGGTGCCAGGAACCCACCGAAGGGGCCTATGTCGCCGAGCACATACCCCCCCGGTCCGATACAGTCGCGCGCGATCCGGGCTGCGGTCAGGTTCAATTCATAGGCACGGTCCGCCAGGTCATGTCGCGCGAGTGCAAGAGGACATCCTTGAAAGCTGTTGGTGATGAGCATGTCAGCGCCGGCTTCGACGTAGGCGTTTTGAATCGAACGCACTTTGTCCGGTTGCGTCAGGTTCCACGCATCACCGGATTGCCCGACAACCAGTCCGGCGTCGATCAATTGCGTGCCCATCGCACCGTCGCACAAGAGAATCCGATCCAAAGAGGCGAGTAACGGTTTCCGCATCGGTATTGATTCCTGTTCGGCGCTTATGGTCGCTGCTCGACCGCGCGGGCTTTGTTATTGCCGATCACCCTTCACGACGGAGCATCGCGAAACCGGTTCCACGTCCCGCATGGTCCATCAACCGTGCACGTAAAATCGCGGGTCGAACACACCTGGTCTTTCGTGTAGTGGTCGAACCACCGGCTTGTTCGGTGAGTCGACGCAGCGCGGCGCGGCGATACACGATAACAGAGTGTGCTGTGACGCTTACCCGTCTTTTCGGGCTCATCGTCACCGATGGCCCTACGGTGGTTTTCGGAGACCGCGGGCGTCGTCCCTCGCTGGTTTCGACCGATTGTTTACCGTAGCGTCCGAGAAGCCGATCTGGCGCGAGCCTGGTGGCAGGCACCCCGCCAAAACCTCCAGTATGGCAGAATAGCAGATTTACCTTCTAGCTAAACGGCCCTGAGCGGCCAAAAAAAACGTATTATTTCTTTTTAGGAATCGTGCCGGTTGACAGTCCGCTGTCGATCGATACGCTCCACGCTGGAGAAATGCGAGCAGGAACGCGGTCCGCAAAGCAACGGTTGCTTCGTCGGGCCCCGTTCATCGTACGAATTAGGTAGGTTTCGAACATGCAAGGCACCATTAAGTTTTTCAATGCCACCAAGGGTTTTGGTTTCATCACCCCCACTGACGGGAGCAAGGATATTTTCGTTCATCAGAGCGAGGCACCGGGCCCGCTCAACGAGGGCGATAAGGTTGAATTCGATGTCGGTGAGAGTGAGAAGGGGCCGCGGGCCACTAACGTCCGACAAGTAGAGTAAAGCGACCATCGAAACAATCGGAGCCCGCCTCGCCCTTCGCGGCGGTGTGTGCTCGGTTGAACACGGTACAGAAGATTCCGATAATCAATACATCGGCGCGTGTGGCCTCCCCTCGACAAAGGGGGGAGGCCTCGGTGCGCCGAGGTCCAAGTCGACTGCTTAGCCTCCTCCGAAGCACCCGGCCGATGATCCGACAGGGGGTCCGTGCGCCCGGGCGGTGGCTTCGTTAGGAAGACCAGCCGTTGCCCGCAATGGCCGGGCCAAGTTCAACTCGCCGGTAGTACCCCGACACAGCTCAATTGATGAGTATCGCGGGGTGGCCTGGGCAAACTTGTTTGCCCGTGACTGTCCCCCCAGCAACACGGGCAAGCTGCTGCTTGCCCATGCCACCCATCGAATCACGTGTGTCAGAGTACTAAATAACTCCACGCAATAGGGAAACCAATAGGAAAACGGGTGTCCTATGACGCAAGGGCGAGGTGAAATCGCTCGGTTTCCCATTTGTGAGCATCTATTTAGTTATCCGGCAGTTGATATAGTCCCTGACCGGCGTAGATCAATCTGCCCCGCTCGACGAGTGCGTCCCAGACGCGCTTGGGGTATTGAGCCGGCGGGACGATCGCAACCACCCCTGACGACCTGCCGCCTGACATGGGCCCGTGCCCGAGCTTGGACTCATCGTCAAGTCGGGTGAGCTTCAGGCGTTTCTTGAAGGCTTTCATCGCCCTGCGCTGTTCGTCCGCCGTTGGTCCATCATCGGGTTGCGTTGGTTCTACATCTGACATGATAGCTCCCTATTGTTGCCGGTTCGCCTTAACAACCTGTTAAAAGAATACGAACAATTCGTCTGTCCCCGGCATCCAGCCACTGGGGACAGAGGTTTGATTCACTCGTAGAAACCCCGTTTTCGGCGAAATCACCCCCTTTGGCGATAGCGTCAGGGCCGGTCTTTCCAGCGATTTGGAGTTTTTACGAATGAATCAGGTTTGAATTCGCTACCACATATTATTCAACGCGCCGTTAGCTCGCGTTTCTAACGTAGTGGGTAGAAAAACCCGCCTTTTGTGCAAGAAACACGGTTGAAACAAACAGTGTATCGTTCACGAAGGAACAGCCCTATGGCCACAGAGTGTAACCAGGAATCGTTCGGATTTCACGCCTTTGGTCGGCGGCTTGTTGTGGCTCGGTTTGGCGGCGGTCGCATTGGAACCTTTTGCAAAGGGGGCGGAGGGGTGTCGTCCGCGACGTCATCACTGCAGCAGAGTCAGTTATTGTATAGCGACTCGACCCCTTCAATCGGCCCTTCTTGATGGGGAACGCCCGTGGATAAAACGCTACGCGAAAACGGACTGCGCTGTAATCCACTCTAATATGACGGCGCTACGTACTTCGATTGCGACCCCGGCGCGTGTTGATTGAATCCGACACGAAGGTTTGTGATATCGCCAGCCGCGATCCAAAACGAACCCGGCGCTGTCATACTAAAATCGCTCCGCGCTCGCCGACCGCCAGGCGTTCGCATACGCCGCCGGCGGGGGCTCAGCCAGCAGCGCGTCGGCGCTCAGGTATTCATAAATATCACCGTAGTGTTTGACGGAGGTTGGACTGGTACGTCGTTGAATATGTTCCGGTTTCAGCGCCTCGGGGTGTTCGAGTCCGGCGGCGCCGATAATCTCCAGACAACTCTTGACCGTGTTTCGATGGAAATGGTAGACGCGCTGCGCTTTGTTCGGCACGTCGAGCCCCTGATAAAGTTCCGGATCCTGCGTCGCCACACCGACGGGGCATCGATTGGTGTTGCATTTGAGCGCTTGAATGCAACCAATCGCAAACATCATGGCTCTGGCTACGTTGCAGAGGTCCGCGCCCATGGCCAGGCGCCGAACCATGTGGAAGCCGGTTACGATCTTGCCGCTGCAAATAACGCGAATGCTCTTACGCAAACCACACCCGACCAGAGCGTTGTGAACCAGAAGCAGCCCTTCGGTCAAGGGCATGCCGATGGCGTTGGAAAACTCCAACGGCGCTGCGCCCGTTCCACCTTCGGCGCCGTCTACGGTGATGAAGTCCGGCAGGCTGCTATACTCGACCATCGCCTTGCAGATGGCCAGGAACTCGTCGGGGCGTCCCACGCAAAGCTTGAATCCGACCGGTTTGCCGCCTGACAATTCGCGCAACTGCGTCACGAAATCGAGAAGTCCCTTGGGCGTGGAGAATGCCGAATGGGCGGGGGGCGAGATCACATCCTCGCCCACAGGGACGCCGCGAATCTCAGCGATTTCGGGCGTGACTTTAGGACCGGGAAGAATACCGCCGTGTCCCGGTTTGGCGCCCTGAGAGAGTTTGATCTCGATCATCTTTACCGACGCATGGTTCGCTCTGGCGCTGAACTGTTCAGGATCGAAACGACCGTCGCGCGTTCGGCAACCGAAGTAGCCGGTGCCGATCTGCCAGATCACATCCCCTCCGCCTTCAAGATGATAGGGGCTTAGCCCGCCTTCGCCGGTGTTGTGCGCGAACCCGCCCAAACGCGCGCCGGTGTTCAGCGCGAGAACCGCGTTCCTGCTGAGCGCGCCGAAACTCATGGCCGAAACATTGAGCAACGACGCCTGATAAGGTTGTTCGCAACGATCTTCGCCTATGCGAACGCGGGGCGGCGTTTCTGAGGGATGCTTGGGGTGCAACGAGTGGGCGATCCACTCCGTTTCGACATCGTAGAGGTCATGGATCGTGCCAAACGGACGCGTGTCCGTCGTGTTCTTGGATCGCTGGTATACAACGCTGCGAAACTCGCGGCTGAACGGACGACCCGACGTATCCGACTCCACGAAATATTGTTGAATCTCAGGGCGTATCGCCTCCAACCAATACCGAAAATGACCAATGACCGGAAAATTGCGAATAATAGCGCGGGATTGCTGCGTGAGGTCGTACAAGCCCAGAAGGATGATGGGGCCTATAAACGCATAGGCCCACCATACCGAGGGCCACGCAAAGCCGATCCCACCGATCAACAGTGTGGTCGTCAGCGCACTGACGAGGAAGATTTTTCGCGGCGACATGAACAGGAATCACTCCACGCGTTTTCGTCATGGCATTCACCACTACACAGCGGTCGGAGTGGATTCCAG
>CAZWWW010000110.1:0-8298 GCA_964637715.1 uncultured Phycisphaeraceae bacterium
GCCGCGACCGCGCCCCAGGCGATTACCGAATTCGTCGAACCCGAGCCCCGGCACGATAACCAGATCGATCGTCGACACCGGGTACGGTATGCCCGCAACCGGTTCGCGAACCCCCATGCTCGACACGGCCACATCGTCGGTCAGGGAACGAATCTCGACCGGCAACATGCGGCGCTGATTCCAACTGACTCTAGGTGCCAGCACGCGTTTGCGATCCTGCCAGGCGCGCAGTACCAGCGGCGACGTGTCGACCTCGCCCGCGATCGACAAAAAAACCATCACTACCTCAGCCCGTATATATTCGGGCTGCTCAAACAGGCGGTGGCACACGCGCAGTGAACGAGTGGCGATCTCTTCGGGCGGGATGGCCGCTAGAAACTGCCTGAGACGATGCCTTAATTCTTTCTTGGCCGACAAACCACAATCGTCCGAACGCGAGTTGAATCGGTTCCAATCAGCGCCGCCCAACGAGCCCCGCCCGCCCGGTTGAATCCCCGGGGAGCATGACCGCTCCCCCGGTTCGCGTCAACGGCAGACGCTGTGTTCGAAGACGACTTTTCCGCTGTACGGCAACGGGCTTGTGACGATGAACCCACGGCGACAAGTCGGCATCGGCGGTCTCCAACACGCTGCCTGTGCGTTGATTGTGTTCCGATGCCGGCTTTTCGAGTACTGAGCAGTCATAAACGCGGGACCGACCGTGTGGGTTGAATCCGGCGCCTCAGGGACAAGAACTGACCATGCGCTGTTGGGAACACGATGCGGTTCCCCTGGTTCGGCGTTGCCGGGATCACATGTCACGATGATTCTCCGCGTTCCGAAGGGCCGTTTAGACGAGGTTCGGCACCACTACCGGTCGGGGTGTAATAGGCTTTGTCCACGCCGAGGTACTCCTGCTCGGACGCCTGTTCCGGTTCATCGTGGGGATTACGATAACCCTGACCGTGCCCGAGTCGCGCGGCACCGGAATAGCCCGTAGCGCGCAGCGGTTTTGGAACCGGTAGCGTTCGACCGGTACGTACGTCGTCCATAGCACGCCAGATGGCTACGGCGGAGGCATTGGACTTGGGTGCGCGGGCAAGATAGATGAGCGCCTGAGCCAGAACGATCTGACACTCCGGCATGCCGATCATGGCGGTCGCCTGTGCTGCCGATTGGGCCAGCACAAGCGCGTGTGGATCGGCGTTACCCACATCTTCGGCGGCGAGAATGACCAGACGCCGGGCGATGTACCGAGGATCCTCACCGGCTTCCAGCATCCGCGCGAGCCAGTAGACACCGGCATCGGGATCGCCCCCTCGAACCGATTTAATCAACGCACTGATCGCATCATACTTGGCGTCGCCGTTGCGGTCATAGTGAATGGCCTTTCGCTGGATCGATTCTTCCGCAGTAGCCAGGTCAATCTCGACGGGACGCTGACCCTCGCGGCCGGCTTGTGACAGCACCGCGATCTCCAACGCGGAAAGGGCGCGTCGGGCGTCGCCGTCGGACACGACAGCCAGGTGGTGCGCAGCCTGCTCGGTCATCGTAGCCCCGTAGGCACCGAGGCCCCGCTCTTTGTCCGTAAGCGCGCGGTCCATCAGCGCCCGCATGTCATCCACCGTGAGCGGTTCGAATTGAAAGATCTGGCTGCGCGAGACCAACGGGGCGTTTACGGCAAAGAATGGGTTCTCTGTTGTCGCGCCGATAAGAATGATCACGCCGGTCTCAACGTCACCAAGCAGGACGTCCTGTTGTCCCCGGTTGAACCGGTGCAGCTCGTCGACAAACAGAATGGTTCGTTGTCCGATGGATTCCAGCCGTTCTTTCGCGCGACCCAGAATGTCGCGCACCTCCTTGACCCCGACTCCGGCTGCGTTGACCTCTTCACAGTGGGCCCGCGTGTGGGCTCCGATGATGTGGGCCAGGGTTGTTTTTCCGCTGCCGGGCGGTCCGTAAAAGAGCGCGCTCGTCATCCGGTCCGCCTCGAGGATGCGGCGGAGCAACGTGCCTTCTCCGACAAGATGCTGCTGACCGACGAACTCGTCCAGCGTGCGCGGTCTCATGCGCACGGCGAGCGGTTCTACGCTCGTGCGGTTCGATTCTTGCTGTCGTGCGAATAAGCCCCCGGGCGTCTTCATGAACGATTATTATAAGACGAAGCGGCCATGCGGTCTTGTTTTCGTTGGAGAAATCCCGCCACGGCTGATTTACCGTTGGCATTTCAGTTTCGAGCGCCGATAATAACAGTACGCCGTGGTCCGCCGCACCATATGGGTGTTGGTTCGGGTGGTATGCGGCGCCGTCGGGAGCGAACCAACATAATGTGTGGCATTATCGGATACGTCGGACGTCGACCCGCCCTGCCGATTCTCATCGAGGGTCTGCATCGCCTCGAATACCGGGGGTATGACTCCGCAGGGGTGGCGCTCGTCGCTCCAAGCGATCTTGCGGTAACAAAGTCCGCAGGACGGATTACCGTACTCGAAGGCCAGGTCGACTTCACCGCCGACCAGACAACCGGGATCGGGCACACGCGATGGGCGACCCACGGTGCGCCGAACGACGTGAACGCCCACCCCCACACCGACGCGTCGGGTCGAATCGCCGTCATCCACAACGGCATTATCGAGAACGATCGCGCCCTGCGCACCTATCTCGAACAACAGGGTGTGACCTTTCGGAGCGATACCGACACCGAGGTCATTGCGCAACTGATCGGTCGATGCTATACCGACGATCTGGAACAGGCGGTGCGCCGTGCGCTCCGCGAACTCTCGGGAACCTACGGGATGGCCGTGGTTTGTTCCGAAGAACCGGACGTCATGGTGGCCGCGCGCAAGGGTAGCCCACTGATTATCGGCGTGGGCAAGGGCGAACACCTCCTGGCATCCGACGCATCCGCGATTCTCGCCCACACCACGCAGGTCGTGTATCTCAATGACAACGAGATCGCACGCATCACGCCCGACAGCGTGCGCATCACAACCCTTGACGCCGTTCCCGTCGCCAGGGACGCGGAAAAAATCGAATGGTCGCTCGAACAGATCGAACTGGGCGGGTTTGAGCACTTCATGCTCAAGGAAATCTACGAGCAACCGGACGCCCTGCGCAATTGCCTCCGCGGTCGGATCAACGTGGCCGAAGGGCAGGTGCATCTGGGTGGATTGCTGAACGGGTCACGAGAGTTAACGCGCGCCCGGCGTATCATTATGACCGCGTGTGGCACCGCTTGGCACGCGGCGCTGGTCGGAGAATACCTCTTTGAAGAACTCGCGCGCATCCCGGTCGAAACCGAATACGCCAGCGAGTTTCGTTACCGCAACCCCATCGTGGACGAAGGCACGGTGGTGCTCGTCGTGTCTCAAAGCGGTGAAACCGCCGACACGATCGCGGCGCTGCAGGAGGCCAAGCAGCGCGGGGCGCTGACACTTGGAGCCGTCAACGTCGTGGGCTCGACCATTGCCCGAGAAACGGACGCCGGTGTTTATCTGCACGTCGGACCCGAGATCGGTGTGGCCAGCACGAAGGCGTTTACCGGTCAGGTGGCGGTTCTGGCATTGATGGCCTGTTACCTGGGTCGACGCAAACACCTGTCCCCCACGGCCGCGATGCAGTTCATCAGTGCCCTGGCACAGATTCCCGATCTCATTGAAGACGTTTTGAAGCAATCCGACGCCGCCAAAGCAGTGGTTGAGCAATACATTGATTGTGACAACTGGCTGTACCTCGGACGGGGCATTAACTACCCCGTAGCGCTGGAAGGCGCGCTGAAGCTGAAGGAGATCAGCTACATTCATGCGGAAGGTTTGCCCGCCGCCGAAATGAAACACGGCCCCATCGCGCTGATTACGGATGGTATGCCGGTCGTGGTCATTGCGACCGCCGGACTGCAATACGAGAAGATTCTGAATAACATTTCCGAAGTGCGTACGCGCGGGGGCAGCGTAATCGCGATTGCCACCGAGGGCGATAACGAGATAGCCGGGTTAGCCGACCATGTGCTGTTTGTTCCCGACACGATCGAACCGCTGCAACCGTTGTTGACCGCGATCCCGTTGCAACTGATCGCTTACCATGCGGCCGTGCTCCGCGGCTGCAACGTTGACAAACCGCGCAATCTTGCCAAAAGCGTAACGGTGGAATAGAATTCGCTGACGCTCATTGGTTTTGAGCCGCCGCGCTCACCCGTAGATGAAGCGGCTCTTCCGCAACTACCGATTGCACCGTGAACCGTTTCCACGGACAGAAGACAGGGCCAACACGATGAACACATTGGACGCGATTAACGCGCGGCGGTCGGTCAAGCACTACGACCCGGACTATGTAATCCCCGAACAAGACGTGCAAACGATCCTTAACGCGGCGATCCAATCACCCACAAGTTTCAACATTCAACACTGGCGTTTCGTGGTGGTTGGTGACAAGGCGCTTCGCAAGGAGATTCGCGCAGCCGGCAACGATCAGGCGCAGATGACAGAGGCGTCGCTGCTTATTGTGATGACCGCCGACGTCATGGCGTGGAAGAAAAACCCTGAGCGCTATTGGCGCAATGCCCCGCCCGAAGTCGCTAACGTGCTGGTCCCGTGGATCGCACCGTTTCACCAGGGTCGTGCGTGGCTTCAGCGGGACGAGGCCATGCGCTCGATCGGTATCGCCATGCAGACCATCATGCTCGCCGCGAAGGATATAGGCTACGATTCCTGTCCGATGATCGGGTTCGACCTCGAAAAGGTGGCAACCCTCATCCGTCTCCCGAAGGATCACGTGATTGGTCCGATGATCGCCATCGGCAAGGGCACCAAACCACCCTGGCCCAAACCGGGACAGTTATCCCTCGACGAGGTGGTCATCCACGATCAATTCAACGAAGAGCCATAGACGATAGCTAAGGGTGTGGCGCTTTGGTAGGTCTGTCTGAGGCGAGCGTGGGGATGGCGCTGCGCCGGGCCAGTTCGTCGGTGACCCAGGCGTCGTTCGGGTTGAGCCGGTAGGCCTCCTGTAGATGAAACACGGCGGCGTCCTCGTTGCCGTGGCGCAGCAGGAACTTCGCAAACGCCAGATGTAGCTCATAGTTCCGCGGCTCCAGCGCGACCGCCTCTCTATAGCGAAGTAGTGCCCCGTCAATGTCGCCGCGCTCCTCCAGCTCATCCGCGAGGAACATATATTGCTTGGCAGAGGGACCGACAAACGTGGCCGCCCATTCCGCGTTTTTCAGTGCTTCATCGAACTGCCCACGAAGTTTCAACGCCACGTTCTTACCCTCGATCGAAGGGGTGAACCCGGGGTGGGCATCGATTGACGCATTGAAATAGTCGACGGCTTCATCGAGCTCGCGCATCGCAGCGGCGTGGTTGCGCTGCTCGAAACGTTCCTTCGCCAGCATGACGCTGCACATGCCGAGATCGTAGAGATTCTGCGCCCGCCGCGCCTTCTTCTCCTCAGCCTGTCGGAACAGGACGCGCGCGGGACCATAGGCGCCGGCGATCATCGCCTGTTGACCTTCGCGCCGAAGCTGGCGATAAGACGGACCACAGCCCATGATGGCTGGAACCGCCGCCGCGGCGATTACGAGAATCAGGATGCGTTGAAGCGCTGCCGGTTTGTATTGGACAAACGTCATCGAAAGGCCCCTCTTGCTCAGCCATGACACGGACACAGGGGATCCGCGTAACCGGGTTCAAACCCTTGCCGGAGTCGAACGTTGACACCCGCGCGGTTCGCCATTCTACATCATATCACGCGCGGTGGCGAGCATTGGGATTTGATGCTCGAGCGCACAGGCGTGCTGCTGACTTGGCAACTCCAACGCGACCCGACCTCGGAGACTCCCTGGCCCATCGCCGCCCGCCGGATCGGCGACCATCGGCTCGCCTATCTGGACTACGAAGGGCCCGTCAGCGGTGACCGGGGACGGGTCATCCGTGTCGACGGCGGGCCGTTGACGATCGTCGCCGAGCAGCCCGACCGCCTGACGTTCGAGCTAAAGGGGTCGCAATGGGCGGGTCGATTCCTGTTACGCCGAACGGGCGAAAACGACTGGGCGCTCGACCGCGATCCAAAGACGCACGACTAAGCCGCGTGCAGGGCCCATATCATCAGCGCGACCGGTGGCGCACTCCCTACCCCACACCCGACGCGGTCCACGCGACGCTTTCCCCGACTTCGGGTGCGACCAATCGTTCCTTGAGCTCGTCGGGCAAAGCGCTCCGAAACGCGTCGGCTGACTGTGCCAGCAGGGGGAACGTCTTGTAGTGACACGGGATGATGGCCGCGGGCTCGAGCATCTTAGCCGCCAGCGCCGCACCGCGCGCACCCATCGTGAAGTGATCGCCGATGGGCAGGATGCACACTTTCGGAGCGTGCAACTGCGCGATCAGCGCCATGTCGGAAAACACACAGGTATCCCCTGCGTCGTAGATCGTACCACGCCCCTCGTGTTCGATCACCAACCCGTTGGGCATACCCGCGTACAGGGGTCCATCCGGTCCGTCCACACTGGATGAGTGCCACGCCGGTGTCAGCGTAACGCGCAGCCCGTCGATCGACTGCGAGCCGCCGGTGTTCATCCCGCTGAAGCGACCGGTTCCGATGCGTCGTTCCAAAACGCTGCACAGCTCCAGGTTGCCCACGACAAGGGGGTTGAACGCTTTGACGAGCGGCGCGACGTCGCCGACGTGGTCGAAGTGCCCGTGCGTCAGGAGTATCACGTCGCAGCGCGATGGGTTTTTGAGCGAATCGGGGCAGGCGGGGTTGTCCGTCAGCCAGGGGTCAATAAAGACGACGCGCCCGTCGGGAAGGGTCAGGCGAAACGTCGCATGTCCGAACCAGGTAATCGAAGCGGCCATGGTACCATCCTCCGTGTCGCGTAGCGTGCCGAACCATCAGCGCCTCCCTTCAGCTACGAACGCCGATGAGCCTATACGCGACACGGTGACTGTCCAATAGGGTTTTGTCACATCTTGTACGATCGGCAGGACCGTGCGTCGTGGAGCGACCGGCTGCGAGGCGGCGATTCGTGTTGCTGACGACCGCCGGACATCGTCGGGCTTCCGGTCGTCGCTAGGGGTAGCACCGGTTAGGGATTTCGCACCCGGCGATACGCTGGCGGGGCTCATCAGAACGCTACCAGTGAGTACGATCGAACGTTGATTGGCACAGGAGCGGGTTGACGCGTCGAGTGGGTTTCTTACCTTGCCCCCCCAAGGGCAACAAATGTTTGATTTGAAAGGAAGCGGTTATGGCCAGCGAAGTATCCAGGTTTTTTGATCAGTGGGAAACAGACCAGCACCAGCTCAAAGAAAGCGCGCCGAACATTGCCCGGGGATTCGGTGGGATGTTTCAGGCGGTGATGAAGGAGGGGGCGCTTTCGGTGCGTGAAAAGGAATTGATCGCTCTGGCCATCGGCCTGGCGGTTCGGTGTGTGCCGTGCATCAACCTGCACGTACAAAAGTGTCTCAAAGCAGGCGCAACGCGCGAGCAGATCCTCGAAGCGGCGGGGGTAGCGGTGATGATGCAAGGGGGGCCTTCGTTCACGCATGTTCCCGAAGTAATGCGGGCGCTGGATCACCTGGAAGGGACCGCTTGACAACCTGTTGCGAAGCGGCTGCCGTTTCGTGTCGCGCCGGCGGTCTGCGCGCTTCAGCAGGCTGTTAGCGCGCGGAATCGGCGGGAATAAAACGAAAATCGATTCGAAATGCCCGGCTCCCGACGTCCGCCGGTTCGAGGTTGACGACAAGCAGCGCTCCGCACGGAAAGTCCACACCCAGGAGCGTTTGCAGCGGTGCGGCTGTGCCCACCGGCACCGGATCGGTATCCCCCCCGCTCACGTCGAAAAACGTGACGCCTTCCGCCTGTGCTGCGTCGCTCAGCGCGCCGCCGCTGGCCGTATCCGGTAGTAGGCTCAACAGATTCCGACTGCCGATACTGAAGACACGCCCGCACCGCAAGGACAGAATCGCGCTCGTGTCGCCACCGTCGAGCGTTTGTTCGCGGTCCTTCACGCCGAACTGCTGGAAATCGGGTTGGGTCGTGCGGTCGAGCTGGTCAAACGTGCCGAACGTAAACACGGCCCGCTGCTCCGTGTTGTTAAGAAACAAAACGCGGACCGTCCCGCGTGCCCCGGCGGTGTCACCACCAAGCGACGCTGTTTGGTTCTGGAACAGCGCGCCGCACCCCTCGATCAACAACATGGTGGGCACAAACATCAAAGCGGCGATAGCAACCGAACGAATCCGCACGTCACGATCTCCTACGGCTTGGTCACACCTTGTTTTTGGGGTGGCATGGGCAAGCAGCAGCTTGCCCGTGTTGTTC
>CAZWWW010000111.1:0-8286 GCA_964637715.1 uncultured Phycisphaeraceae bacterium
CGCTAAGCCGTCTGATAGCTTGCCCGGTGTCACCCGTGCGTGCCAGCGCGAGGGCGTAGGCGACGGGCAGGCGTATGTCGTCGGGTGTGGGCGGTATGGCGGCGAGTGCCGTGCGGGCCGGCGGCATCGCGACTGCCGCCGTTTCGGGGTCGTCGAGCAACTCGGTGAGGAGGTTTACCGCGACATGGTTGGTTGGGTCGCGCGCCAGCACACGGGTGAGGAGTTCCACGCCGGTCGAGATGTCGTGCTCGTCGATCTTTTGGGTGGCCAGTGAAGCCCACGTATGCACCTCGACGAAGTCTTTGGGATTCGGCAGCCCCGATGTGTCGTTAGGCGGGGGCGAGGATGATCCGGTATAGCCCAGCGCCCGCAACGCCTCAACGTCGGTCTGGTCCGCTGCGTGATCCGGAACGCTGAATACCGGGGCATGAAGGTGGATTTCCTGAAGCTGGGTCAGGGTGACGCGGTATTCGTCGGCCAGATCCGCTTTTTCGCTAATGATGTTGTTGCGCTCGCGCGGATCGGCGACCACGTTGTACAATTCCGGTTTGGGCGCCTGGATGTATTTGAAATCGCCGACGAGCACGCCTTCCAGCGGGCTCCACCCATAGGTGTCGTAGGGCATGAAGGTTTCGAAATAGATCGGGCGGCGCGGGTTCGAGACCAGTGTGGAAGACGTCGGCAGCGCCCGGCCATGCACTTCGTACGGCAACGGCAGGTCGAGCCAGCCCAGAATTGATGGAAAGACATCGACTACGGAAACCGGCGTGTCCACGCTCAGACCGGGCGACTGTTCGCCCGGAACGCTGACGATCAACGGCACCTGGATCGTGGCGTTGTAGATGAAAAACGCGTGCGTCAATTCCCCGTGTTCGACCATGCTTTCGCCATGATCCGCTACAAAAACGACGAGCGTTTTCCGGTTCGCGGTACGCTCCATCGTTCGTACGCGATCGAGTAATCGGTCCAATTGACCATCCGCGTATTCGATCTCCCGGTCGTAGGCGATTTCGTTCACAGTTCCCTCGGGAAGCCCCGGGGGTGTGTACGGCTGATGGGGATCGAAATAGTGAACCCACAGAAAGTAGGGATCGTCACCCGGCGTTTTGAGCCATGAAAGGGCCGCATTGGTGACCGCCTCCGCGTCGCGCTGGGCGTAATGCCGGCGCAGGGTGTCGTCCGTTTTCTTAGGGAGTTCGTCGTCGTAGGTCGCAAAACCCTGGTTAAGCCCGAAACGTGCATTCAAGACGTACGCCGCCACAAACGCCCCGGTGCGGTACCCGTGTTTCCCGAGAAGCTCGGCGAGCGTAGAAACTTTATCGTCGAGCGGACCGGCTCCGTTGTTCCGAAGCCCGTGGGCGAACGGATACAGACCGGTCATGATCGACGTGTGTGACGGTAAGGTCAGCGGCGCGACGGTGTAGCATCGCTGATAACGAATGCCCTCCTCGGCGAGGTGGTCGATCGCCGGGGTGCTAATGACCTTGTAACCATAGCATGAAAGGTGGTCGAAACGCGTGGTATCGAAGGTAACCAACAGCACGTTCCAGGGCTTGGATGACGACGTCGATGCTGCCGGGCTTGGCGGGGCGGCGGGTTCCTTTCGGCAGGCGAGGGTCGCCATAAAGGCGGCCAGAAGCGCCGTAAAAAACACGCTGCGCGCTCGTCGATATAGGGTGATCCCGCGCCTTTTCGGATTATTGTGCCGCTCCATACACGGTCATGTTAGCCCGTGGGGATCGTACCGACCAGCGACCACCTGTTTGCCTCGATCGAGCGTAAGCACCTGCTGCGTCGCAACCGACTGATCGAGACGTCGGCGGCGAAACGGCGTGGGATACCCGTACGCGTCGCGCCCGGCGGATCTGATGCTCCGCCCCGCACTTCCTGGGGGTAACGTTGTTCGACAGTAAGAGAACGGCTACTATCTCGATCGAGACGCGTCAATCACCAGAGCGTGTGGCAGGGCCTTGAAACAGGTGAGCACGCCGGCAAGATGCCGTTAGCGGGCATTGCCGGCAAAGGCACCCGGTAGTCGCCCCGTACGACGTGACTGAGGCGGGAACGGAGTCCATCCCCAATGAAACGAAAACTGCAAGAGAACTTGAGACGTGTTCACGAGCGTATCGCGGCTGCGTGTGATCGGTGCAATCGCGATCCGGCATCGGTGCGGTTGGTGGCGGTTACCAAGCAGGTTTCGCTCGAAGTCATTCGCGCGCTGATCGACCTCGGCGCGCTCGATCTCGGCGAGAACCGCGTTCAGGCGCTGACGCAGCGCGCCGCGATGGTTCGGGAATCGTTTGCGCGCCGGTCACAGACGTCGAGCCCACCGCTGCACGTGCGCTGGCATCTTATCGGTCACCTCCAGCGGAATAAAGTCAAACCCCTCCTCCCGTGGGTCGACACGATCCATTCGGTTGACAGTCTGCGTTTGGCGGAGGAGATCGATACAGCCGCAGGTGCCCTGGAGCGTCGGGTGCCGATTCTTCTCGAAGTCAACGCCGCGGACGATCCCGGCAAATACGGCGTGGCGGTCGCCGCGACAACGCATTTGGCCGAACAACTGGTGACGTTGAAAAATATCGAGATTCGGGGATTGATGGCCATGGCACCCCTGACGGACGATCAGTCGGTCATTCGGTCCACCTTCGAACGCGTACGTGATTTGTTCGACGAAATTGTGGCGGAGCGGGTCATGGGTCCGGCGTTCAAAGATCTGTCGATCGGTATGAGCAACGATTTTGAACAGGCTATCGAGTTCGGGGCGACGTTCGTGCGTATTGGAACCGCGCTGTTCGAGGGGATCGAACTCGTCACACCGTCAGCGGCTGAAGCAGACTAATCGGGTGGCAAGCGAGTGTGTCTGACCACGCGCTGCGATTCCGCCGCACACGCTTCAACGGATTGCCCGCTTCCCGCTCAGGCAGTCAACATTAGGGCAGGTGGTTCGCCCGGCTATGCCGAGGGGGTTACCTGCCTCGACCATGGCAAGTCAACCTTGCTTCCTTCGTAAAAACTCCAAACCGCTGGAAAAACCGGCCCTGACGCTATCGCCAAAGGGGGTGATGTCGCCGAAAACGGGGTTTCTAAGAGTGAATCAACCTTCCGCCTTGCGGCGAAAGAACGACCTGCCCTACTTTTTTTACGACCGCCGATCGTGTCGCTTACCGGAACGGAAAGGTGCCGTCTCTCGCGCTTGCGAGGCGATCGGTGGTGCTCTACGCTGCAGGACTCGATTGGCCTGTGCGTTGGAGAGGGTTGCTGATTGGACTGGCTCGGTGCTCGCAAGCTTCCGTTCCTGACGCGCGCGAATTTCGTCGCTGAGTTCCGGCATCTTGCCGCGTGGAGCCTGGTGGCCGGTCTGGTCGAGGGTCAGTTCGCCAGCGTCGTCGTGGCCACATCGTTCCATGGCGGACCTTTTCTGATCGCCGTTGCGTCGGCGATGCCCATGGTCGCCAACTTGTTCAGTCTCGCCTGGGGGGTGCTGTGTACGGGTCGCCCCAAGATCCAAATGCTGACTGTTTTCGCTACGGGGGTTGTTGTCTGCGTGACGCTGGTCAGCGTTATTCCTCCGGGAACACCCGGTGCCGTTCCGTTCGTCGTGACGATGGGGCTGGCTCAGATCATGCTCGTCGGCGTCGTCACCGTTCGCTCGTCAATATGGAACGCTAACTATCCGACGACCCACCGGGGGCAGATCGCGGCGCGGTTGCAGCGGCTGCGCATGGTGATGAGCGTTGTGTCGGTGCTCGTTGCGGCGCAGGTGTGTGGTCGTCATCCGAGCGCCTACCGTGTCATCTTCCCCCTGGGTGCTGTTATTGGTTGCGTCGCCATCATCCTGGCGCGCCGTATCCAAATCCGCGGCGAGCGGGCGATGCTGCGACGGGCGAACGACGAACCCGAGGTGCACCATTCGACCGCGACCAGTCACGGCAAGGCGGGTGATGTTCTGCTTTCTCCGGTGCGTGTGGTAGCACGGTTTTGGCGCGTGTTGGCGGCTGACCGACGATACGCGCTGTACTGTCTGGCCCAGTTTCTACTCGGTTTCGGCAATATCATGACCATTGCGGTGGTGGTGACACTGATCGCCCGCGATCTTCCGTTCGGTGAAGCGTTGGGGTATTGGGTGGGAACGGTGTTGATCGTGGCGCTTCCGAACCTGCTCGTGCTCATAAGCGTGACTCGGTGGGGCGCGCTGTTCGATCGGGTCGGCGTGCTGCGTATGCGTGTGGTCAACGTAATGTGCTGGGTCGGTTCGCTGGTGTTTGGGTGCGCGGCGGCGATTGTCATCGTTTACGGCGAACGCATCGGCAGCTCGTTTCTTCCGATCGCGGTGGGTTTGCTGGGGCTTCGTGCGATCGGGTTCGGATTGGGCATGGGCGGTGGCGCGCTGGCGTGGACCCTCGGTCACCTGCACTTCGCCAAACCCGGTGACGCGGACATCTATATGGGCATCCACGTTTCGCTGACCGGCGTGCGGGGGCTGACCGCGCCGCTGTTGGGCGTGTGGTTGTGGAACACGATCGGGTGGTCCGTATGGGTCATCGCGATCGTGCTCACGTTGTTGAGCGAGGCCGTGTTTGTCTTGCTCGTGCGTCTCGAGTCAGCCGACAAGGCGCTGGCGCAACCATGACTGAGTGTTTGAAGGACAATCGCAGGGATCACCGGCACCTTACCGGCGGTCCACAATGGTCTGCTACAGCGCAGGCGCTCATCATTTCGATACGCCAAAACATCTGGGTGTAGAGCAATGGAGTCAAAAGGCGGCGGGCCTGTTCCAACCCGCCGCCGTGGTGTTTCGTCCCTACGTTCGTACCTCGACCCGTGCAACACGCCGCTGCGCCTGGTGCCGCGTGGATTACTGACGCCGGCTCGTGCCGGACATTTCCATCACGGTAAACGGCGTCCACGGGATCCGTTCCTTCCAGTTCCATTCCATGGTGTCGTCGTCGACGAACCGGAAACAGCCCTCTCCAACCGTTTTATATCCCATGGCCATGCTCTCGGTTTTACCTTTGAAGCAGAATAGTCGGCACTTGGGGCAATAGGAGGCCACGCTCGTGCCGCGACCACTCCAATCGTCGAACCACCAGGTACGGAACCGCTTGGCGCGGGGATCCCAGGTCCACATACCCAGACCTTTCATCACCTTCCCGTCGCCCATATCCATGGTCATGTTCTCTATAATGTACCGCTTGCCCAGACTCCACGTGATTACGTCGGTGCCGGTGCTCTTGAGTACTTCATCCGATCCGCCCATCTTCATCTCGCTTTCGACCTTCCACGTGCCGACCAACTGTGCAAGATAGTCCATCTCTGCCGGGCGCGGAGGCTGTTGCATCATCGCGTCCATGTCCACGTTCTTGGACGCGCAACCGATCAACGGAATGAATGTTACGAACGCCGCTGCCCAGACAGGTTTGTAAAGGTTCATGATTGGTTCTCCCTTTTTTCTGACATGTGACTGGTGCCTCTTATGGTCGCGGTCCCACGCCGCGACCGCGAACGGTCTTGGAAGCGGCGAAACCCTACTGGAACCGGTCGTGTGTGGCAAGCGAGAAGTTAACCTTTCCCGGAACGTTGCGGGAGAGGCAGTCGCGTCGCTTTGACCGCCTTGCTTGAGGCCCTCACGATCCTTCGAAACGCTTCCAACGGCTGGTGCGTCGAGTTTTTCCCACTGATGCGGTCCGCGTTTCCGCCGTGTGATTTCGTTTCATGCAAGCACGGCCACCGGCGCAGCCGATATTTCTTTCGTGGACATGGAGAAACCCATACCTCGTGCGCTGGCGGTGGTCGAAGCGTTGTCGAGCTCCGCTGTGGATGAGGCGCTGGCTTCGGCGCTGGTGGAGATGGACACCCCCGTGCAAAAGCGAGCGTTCGACCTGTTGGTGCATCGTGGTCACGTGGCGGCCCTGGCGGAGGTGGTCGGCTCTTTTCATACCGCACCATCGTCCATTCAGGCGTTGGTAGTTGGTGCGCACCACGGGTTGGAGCCCGGGTTTCGGACAGCCATCGAATCGACATCGTTTTCGCAGCGCGCCGGTGCGATCGAAGCGATTGTGGCGGCGGATGCCGTCGAGCTGGCCCACCTGCTGGTGGATGCGCTGCGCGGAACCTGTGCGCAAACCCGTGACATCGCTGCGAAGGGTCTGGTTGCGCTGGTTGATTCCGTGTTCGACCCGGATATCGAATCCGCGTCGGCTTATACGCCCGCGCAACGGGTAGCCAGAACCAAAAGCCTTATGGATGCCCTGGGCTACGCGCTGCATGGCTGGGAGTTGCACAATCGGCGCGATGTCCTTGAGGCTGCACTCCGTTGCGGGCGGCATATCGTTCCCTCGGTCAAACGAAAACTGGCGCTCAGACCGGTACGCATTGACCGCCCCATGGCCGACATATTGCGATGCGCGCACGATCCGCGCCACGCCGAGTTTCTCTGGTGCGCTTTGGCGATACCGAGACTTCGTTCGTCGGCGGTTGAAGTGATCGAGGCTTTGCGCGATCCGGCACTGATCCGCGCGGTCCTCGCCCACGCCTGGCTCTTGAACGACCCGTCGATCGCAGCGGGATTCCGAGAGGTTCGGTCATGCCGGTGGTTGTGTGGCAAGATCGAGGGGTTGCCGCTGATTGACGGATGTGACGCCGTCAGCGCAGCGTCGTTAATAGTGGCAGCCGGAACGCGCTACGCGGACAAACTCGAGCGCTTTGCCGCACTGCTGCGCGAGGGAAGTGAATCGGTCCAACGGGCTGTCATGTGGTGTTTGGTCGAGGATCAAACCAATGGTGCAACAGAATTGTTGCGGGTATTCGCCGACCGATCTTGCGCGGCGTGGAAGGATATAATTCGACGTGAGCTGGATCACCGAGAACGAACAAGCGGTCCCTCGTCGTCCGGGCACCGCGACAAGCAAAGGATAGGGATTGCTTCGCCGACAGGGTTGCCTGATGCGCTTGACGCATTGTTTGAGAGGTTTGACCGAATCACCCCCGAGGAGCGACGATCTACGGCGCTTGCCTATCACCGCCAAACGGGGCAGCTCGAGGCCGGTCTGCGAAAACGCCTGCGTAGTTCGACGGCACAGGACCGGCGGCAAGGGCTTCTATTGATACGTGAACTCGGATGGACCGAGTCGTTCGAAGAGTACGTCTGCCAAATGGGGCACGATCGCGATGCTCAGGTTCGGAGTCTGGCGGTCGCCATGCTGGCGGGCCTGCCCGGTGCGACGACCAACAGAATCCTTCGCATGGCGATCAATGACCCGGACGAACGTGTGCAGGCAAACGCTATTGAAGCACTGGACCGACTCAACGTGCCGCGGCGGCTCTAGTACTCTGACACACGTGATTCGATGGGTGGCACGGGCAAGCTGCAGCTTGCCCGTGTTGTTCCGGGGACAGTCACGGGCAAACAAGGTTGCCCATGCCACCCACAACGAACCCTAAGAATAAGCTGTGATGCTGCACGAGGCGTTTAGCGAATGTAAACGTAGCGTATTAGTATTGAGAACGCGGACCGGGAATACGATATGACAGTTGAACTACTCGCGCAGGCTGACCGGTTGAATCAGATGCAGCAATCGGTGCGCCAACAGTTTCAAGAGGGCGGGTCGGTGCTCGGGGTCGTAGCGGCTTTGTTGGTGGTGGCGGCGGTCCTCTGGTTCGCGTGGTTCTGGTCTCGCCGAAACGAGCGACTACGTCGCCCCGGTGCCGATCTGGACGCCGCGGGGGTCTTCGCGGAAACGCTTAGGCGCTTGAACCTTCGCGCCGAGCAAAAACAACTGCTCCATCAAGCCGCCCGGGTCGCGGACCTCGATCACCCGACCGTGCTTTTGCTAAGCCCTCACTTGTTCGATCGATACATCGGCCCTTGCGCGTCTCGGAAAAGCGTTGGAGCTCCCTCTGCGAATCCAATTGACGAAGGGCAGTCCGTCTCATCCAACCCACTCGTATCCGAACTCCGGGCTTATCTGTTTCCCGCTGATTCGGGCGCGTGACACAACCGGGACGCGGCGTTCAAAGTCCCCGGTGCCGCCGACGGCCTATAACGTGCCGGAACCGTCATCGCACGGTATGATGAACGGCTGTTGTAAGGAAAACCCGGCGACAATCAAAGGAACGCTTGTGGCTGAATTCATCAAACAATCAATCGAGCACTCATGCTGCACCATCACGTTGGCGAGACCCGAACTGCACAACGCGTTCAACGAGATCGTGATCGAAGAACTGACGGAGAACTGGGAGAGTGATGGCTGGGCTATACCGGCTTTTCTTGCAAGCTCCGCCTGA
>CAZWWW010000112.1:0-8278 GCA_964637715.1 uncultured Phycisphaeraceae bacterium
GGCTTTGAGCCTCCTTCTCCCGCCTGGCCGGGGCTCGTGCTCATGCAAGCGGCGTGCGGCTGGTTCGAGCCGAATGCATGCAGGGGAAACCGCGGACGGACGCCCCGCACTCCTCGCGGGCGTCGATCAACAGTGAGCCGAGGCAATGTAGTTCCGTGCGCGCGAACCGCCGCCCGCGCGGGTTTATGTTCGTACCTGTGCGCTAAACTTGTTGAGGTAAACATGATCCATCAAGCACGTCGCGTTGTGAGCTTTGTTATGGTTCTGTCGATTTTGTCGACGGCTGTGGTGCTGGCCGGTCCGCGCCGCGACGTACCCGCGGGCGTACGCGTGGAGCGATCCGCGCGAACCGGTCTCGCGTCGTTTGTGACGGCATCGGACGGCGGCGCGATCCCCATGCAGTCGGTTCCGGCGGTTCGCACGATCCAACCGATGGACTTTCTCAATGAACACGGCGCGCTGTTCGGCGTATCGAATCCGAACGCCCAGCTCGTCCTGGACGCGGCGCACACCCGCACGGATGAGCTGGGATTCAAGCACACGACCTATCGTCAGGTGCATAAGGGCATCGAGGTGTTTGCGGGTGTGTTGAAGGTGCATCAGGACGGATTCGGGGCGGTGGTTGCGGCCAACGGTGATTTCTTCCCGATTCCCGATACGCTCGACACGACGCCGACGTTGTCCGTCGCGCAGGCGGTCCGCACGGCACGGTCACGCATCGACGTTCCGCAGGCGCAACCGGAAACCGAAGTGTCACGGCTTGTCATCGTCGACCCCGGATGGTACGGCGACGTGCCCGCGGGGGCGCATCTGGCGTATTACATTGTGTTGACCGACCTGACCGCCGGTGTGCGCGATGCGTTTTTCATCGACGCTCATACCGGTAAGCCGCTGGACCGATGGAGCCTGTTGCACACATCGAAGAGCCGCAGCGTGTTCGACGACAGCGCCGGATTCACCGTACGCACCGAGGGCGGAGCAGCCACCGGTGATTTCGACGCCGACGCCGCCTACGACTACAGCGGCGACATGTACGACTTTTTGTTTCGCACCTTCGGTCGCGACAGCGTAAACGGGTTCGGCGCGACCCTGGCCAGCACCGTGCACCTGCAGAGTTCAAGTTGCCCCAACGCCTTTGGAGGCGGAACCAGCGCGTCCTTTTGTGACGGGATTGTCACCGACGACATCGTCGCCCACGAGTATGGCCACGGTCTGACCGACGCCACCGCGAACTTGATTTACCAGAATCAGTCCGGTCAGTTAAACGAATCTTTTTCCGATGTGTGGGGTGAGGTGATCGACCTGCTCAACGGCGACGTCGCCTTCCCGGGACCGCCCGGCGGTACACCCTGGCCTATGGATCCCACACACGTCGGCGGCGGTACCGATACGCCGAACGACCTGCGGACCGGGTGTGTATTTGGCACGCTGATGACCGTCAATGCGCCCGGTTCGCTCAGCGGCGATTACGGCGCGCAACCGGCTTCCTTTGGTGCATCATTGAATGCTGTCGGCGTCACAGGCGATCTCGTGGTGGCCGATCCCGTGAGGGGGTGCGACGTCGATCTCCCCTTTGCGAACGGGGCGGCTATGAACGGCAAGATCGTGCTCATCGATCGCGGCGATTGTTTCTTTACGGAAAAAGTGCTCAACGCGCAGGACCAGGGTGCGATCGCCGTTATTGTAGCGAACAACCTTCCGGCTGGTGCGGCGCCGATGGGCGGATCTGATCCCGCCGTGGTCATTCCCTCGGTCGGTATCACGCAGTCGGACGGTAACTTGCTGAAAGCGGAAGCGTTGATGGGGACGGTCAATCTTACGCTTCACAGTGCGGCCGCAATCGAAGTGCGGTGGCTGGTGGGTGAAGATTCGAGCGGGTTTGGCGGGGCGATACGTGATATGTGGCGTCCTTCGTGCATGGGCGACCCGGATACGGCGAATGATCCGCTTCAGATATGCCGACCGGGAGATTCAGGCGGTGTCCACGGGGGCAGCGGTGTACCGAATCATGCCTTTGCGATCCTGACCGACGGCGACACGTTTAACGGATTCACGATTAACGGGATCGGATTGTTCAAGGCGTCTGCGGTTTGGTATCGGGCGCTGACCGTCTATCTCACAACCGCTTCAGACTTTCAAGAAGCGTTCGCGGGATTCAACGCGGCGGCGAGCGATCTGGTGGGCACCATGATTATCGATCCGCGCGACGGTTCGAACTTCGCCTTGTTCACGAACGCGGACGCTGTGGACGTGAACAACGCTTTGTTAGCTGTCGAGATGGACACGCGC
Organism: uncultured Phycisphaeraceae bacterium; assembly: GCA_964637715.1. Lineage (GTDB taxonomy): Bacteria > Planctomycetota > Phycisphaerae > UBA1845 > UBA1845 > CAZWWW01. The sequence continues at coordinate 2,290 of CAZWWW010000112.1, forward strand.
GGGCGCTGCGGGGATTCACAGGTGCTGGACACCACGCCGCCCCAGCAATGCGGCAACAAGAGCATTATCTTCGCAGACGATTTCGAGTCCGGTTTGAACGGGTGGACGGTGTCGGTCTCCGGTCCGTCGGGACCGCCCACGCCGTACAACTGGGTGCAGGTCTCGGGCGGTCTGCCCTTCGGACAACCGGGGACGGTCTGGTTTGGCGAGGATCGCAACGTAGGCGACTGCGCCGGTCAGGATGAATCGGCGGTTCATTCACTGTTCAGCCCGATGATTCCCCTGCCATCAAGCCTGATGGAGCCCACACTGGCGTTCACGCATTTTGTCGACATAGAGACATTCTTCGACGGCGGCAACGTCAAGATCAGCGTCAACGGCGGCGCGTGGCAACTCATTCCGAACGAAGCCTTCACCTTTAACGCGTACAATGGTTCGCTCGAAACAACCAACAACACGAACCCGCTGGCCGGCGAAGAAGCGTTCACCGGGTCGGCGCTGTCCGGCGGCGGATGGGGCACGTCGCTGGTGGATTTGAGCGGGTTTGTTTCCGGTGGAGAGACGATTCAACTCCGATTCGATATGAGCAAGGACGGATGCGGCGGGGCGAGCGGCTGGTTCCTTGACGACTTCGAGGTGTATCAGTGTACCGACGTTGTGCCCACGAGCCCCGATGCGCCCAGCCTTGGCGATGACACATGCCACGACGGCGGTACGGACCTTGGCGTTTCGTGCGGTACAGACTTGGATTGTAGCGGTGCCGGGTTTGCGGCCACATCGAACCTGCCCATACCGGATAATGACCCCGTCGGGGTAACGAATACGATTACCGTGCCCGACTCGTTCAACGTACTCGATGTGAATGTCGGTACGCTCATTCCACATTCATGGGTGGGTGATCTGATCGTAACCGTGACCCACGGCGCAACCGTTGTTACGATCGTTGATCGAATGGGCGTACCGGCCTCGAGTAGCGGGTGCGACAGCGATGACTTGTCTCTCGTTCTCGACGACGAAGGAACAGGCGGCGCGGTTGAGGACATCTGCGGTCCGCTGACCACGCCCCAATCGCCGCCCAACTATGTTCCGAACGAGCCGCTCAGCGCCTTCGACGGTATGAATGCAGCCGGCGACTGGACCATTACCGTCACCGATAACGCCGCTGGCGAGTTGGGTTTTCTGATCTTCTGGTCGCTGGAGTTCACCGGTCCCGGTGGTCAGTGCGGACTCAAGAGCCGGTATCTCACAGTGACGCCGTCCAACCCTGTCGTGGCGGGCTCAACGCCGACATCCATTAGAGTCGAAGTGGTGTCGAATCCGCTTGATCCCACAACAGTGGGCAATATTTGGTGGGCCGGTCCGGAGCAGCCGCTTGACAATGCTCCAAACGCAGCGCGAACCGGTGCCGAACTCGAGTGTACAACTACGCCCCATGCCCAGGTGTGGACCACCGGGCTTCTGGACCTGTTTGGTGCGGCCATAGTTCCGGGCGCACAGTACGAGGTTCGACAATGCATCGACGGCGGCACGCTTTGCTCTGACTCTCTCCTTGTGAGTACGGGCCAATGGGGTGACGCCGCGGCGCCCTTTACGGGCGCGAGTCAACCGAATTTCAGTGACGTCAATGCGATCGTGGCCAAGTTTCAGGTATCGTCGTCGGCACCGGACATTCCACGGGTCGATCTGGCAGGTCCCGGCGGCACGGCGACGCCCAATACGCCGAACGCAGGGGCCAACTTCCTGGACATTAATCTTGATGTGGGGGCGTTCCAGGGAGCGGCCTATCCGTTCACTTCGGCATCGTGTACCAACTGATCCGGCGGGCGGGGGAGTATGCGGCGATGTGGCGGATCGGTTGGGACGCTCTGCGCCTCCTCCCGCTCTCCCCTTGTTTGCTCAACCAGCTTACGTCAAAGCAGTTCAGATCGCCTTTTTAGCCCCGACGCGGGGAGACTCATCCGCTTGCCTGAAATCGCCTTCTTGGCGCGCGCTACGCGTGCGCGATCCTCAAACGCACCGTAACGCCAAGAGCAGTGCGTGTACGCCGACAGGTTCCAGTGAGGATGATAACTATAGATTTCCGTCAAGGTAGATTCATCACACCTAGAGTGAATAACTTAATAAAACACTTGACCTTTCGCTGTGAATCCGATAATGTGCGTTCCGTTTTGCAGTGGGTGTTTGTGATTGGTGGTCCGGGATCGGACCGCCATGACGCTGCCCCCTGGCGGTAACGTGTCGTCACATCATATTCCGTAGGAGTGTAAGACCATGTTGTCAGCGTTGACCATTCGCCGAATGTGTATCGTCGCGTCCGCGTTCTGGTTTTTGAGCAACGCCAGCGCAAGTGCTGTCCTGGCGGGGCAAACGCCCACGCGCCTTACCCTACAGCCGGTTGGGGCGTCCTCCAATCACCTGATAAGCGGGAACGAGATTACGGTACCGCCCGGCGGGGCGCGCGTCACACTCGAACTTCGATTCGAGGGGTGGGACTCGGACGGCGATGGCGTGCCTCAGATCAAGACGATACAGGCGCAAATCGATTCGACGGGCTACAGCTCTGGTGCTACGGGCATGCTTTCGCCTGTTGTGGAGCCCTGCGCGGGGACGTCGGAATGTGAGGCGGTGCTTGGTCTGGGTGCTATCTGCGGCACTCCCACGGCTGGAGAGTGCAGCCCCGCGTTTCAAAACGGCGACCATCCACGGTGGATCTTCCTGGGGCAGAACGCGATTAGGGCCATCAATTTTTTCACGCCGGATTTTATTTTCGGGGCCACAACGGTCTTGGGATCCGGTACGAGTGACGACGGCCAGCCTCGCTATTTTGGGACCCTCGTGCTTGATGTCTCGCCGGACGCCACGGGGACTTTTACCCTTGGGTTCAAGACGCCTTCGACGGACGCGTTCTGGGAGGATACGGACGGCTTCCTGCATCCGCCTGACGAGGTCGTGTCTGCGCTGATTACGATTGGCCCGGTGGATCCGCCGTGCTGCTTGCCGGACGGTTCGTGTGCCCACCTCGCGGATGCGGCCTGCGTCGCGGCAGGCGGGGCGAGGGGTTTGGGGACTTGCACGCCCGACAGCAACGGAAACTCGATAGCGGATTCATGCGAAGGAGTGATCGCCCCTTGTTGCCACCCCAACGGACCGTGTGATTATCGTTCCGAATTAGCCTGCGCCGGTCTGGGCGGTTCGTTCGGCGCGCCGGTTTGCAGCTCCGACGGCAACGAGAACGGGGTGGCTGATTCGTGCGAGGCGGATTGCGACGGCGACACGATTCCGGATATCGACGAGGTCAATGTCGGCGAGCGAGATTGCGACCTCGACGGTATTTGCAACGCAGTGGAAATCTCTGATTGTGTCAACAATCCGAGCCCGGCGTGTGCCGACTGTCAATCCAACGGCGTACCTGATGGCTGCGAGGCGGATTGCAATGGAAACGGTATCGCGGACGAGTGCGAGTTGAGCTCCGGGAGCGCAACGGATTGCAACGGAAACGGGGTCCCCGACGATTGCGACGATGATTGTGCGCAAGACTGCAACGGGAACGGATCACCGGATTGCTGTGACGTTCAACCGGGTGGCGGCAGTGTCGACTGTCAACCCAACGGGGTACCGGATGAGTGCGAGATCGGTGCCTGTTGCTTCGATAGTGACAACGACGGCGTATTCGAGCTCTGTTCCCTGCTGACGGAACCGGGGTGCCTCGGCGTGTCGGGCGTGTTCCGCGGCCCCTGCCGCGAGTGCCCGACCCAAAACATATTGTTTTTTGTGGAAGGTGACGGATCGTTGTTTGCCCACGTCGTGGGTTCGCCGATCGATTGTCGGGACGAGCCGATTGCCAGCCGACAGGGTTGCACGCCGGGCGCACAAAAGATCGACCCGTGGCGTTCGCCGTCCGACGGGCAGATGTGTTACAACTTCGGTGCGCCGGGCCGTAATTTGCCGATGGACTTCTTCGGTCCGGGATCCGACTCGTTCTCGCTTCCCGTCTGTATGGAAGGCGCGCCGCTCGGTATCGTCGGGTTTGGCGACGCCGATACATTAATCGCGCGGAGTGCGGACCCGTTCGATCGGTGCGATCTGCCGTCTCTTACGCAGGTAACAGTTGACGTCAGCGTTTCCGAGCTGAGTCTCGCGAGTGTCAGTCCCATTACGGTCACCTTTAACGGAGGTCAGAACCCGGAACAGTGGAACGTGACCGTCGACCTTTCCTCGGTAGCGCCGCCCATGGGGTCGCTGACTGCGGAGAAAACGCATTGCAATGGCGGAACGTATACGTCGTCCTTGAATGTCATGCCCCGTTTCACGTTTACCAAGGTCGGTGATCCCGGATCAGTCGTGGTTCTCGACACCGGGCTCGAGGGTTTCGCTCATGTCGTGCTCGAACAAAGCGAGCTCAATGCCTGGGTACATGACCCGGATCCGGCCCTGGGTCTCCTTGTTGATCCGTGCACGGCGTTCCATCCCGGTGTGGAGGATGCCAACAAGAACTTCGACTGCGATTGCAACGGAAACCTCTTGCGGGATGACTGCGATATTGAGAATGGAATCAGCGCCGACTGCAACGCCAATGCCATTCCGGATCAATGCGATATCGATTCGTTCTTGAGCGAAGATTGTACCGGAAACGGTGTCCCCGACGAGTGCGAACCGGACTGTAACGCAAACGCCACCGCCGACGGCTGCGACATTCTCAACGCCTTCTCGTTGGACGAGAACACCAATGTTGTTCCCGACGAATGTGAGCGACTCGTCACTGCGCCCATTGCGGAAACCACCATCTTGAAGAGTCGTTACGTCTCCTTCCGTCCGGGTAGCGCAACGGGCGGCGGTGCGATGGGTATTGTACAGGCGTTCCGCGTGACGTCGCCTGATTTCCCTGGTTTGTTCAAGTGGGTGGGCCCGCCGGATGCGAACAATGTATCGCGCTTGCAGTGTACGCCCCACTACCGGGACTGGGGGTTTGCGATGGTGCACATCGGGGATCGCGATATCATTCCGGGAAAGAGCTATGTCGTCGAAGGGATCGCAGAGGGCAGCGACACGACCGATGCCGTTCCCTATTCCGATCCGCCGACCGGTGCCTTGACGCATCCCACGTTTGCTGATCTGACCGGTACGCCCACGGTGAACTTCGCTGACATTTCCTTTGCAGTCAGAGTGTTCCAGGGGGCGGAGGGTTTTGCCGGTATCCTGGTCGCTGACGTAGCGCCGGAGATACCGAATACCAAGGTCAATTTTACCGATATCTCCGTCGTCGTGAACGTGTTCAAAGGATCGGCTTATCCATTCGGCGATCCACTGCAATGCCCCTAAATGGGGTCGTGCCAACAGGAGACTGAGTGGGCTTCGTTCGCTCTTGTCTTGCAAGCCGGGATCGTTTCCGTTCAGTCTCCTCACAGCGGAGTTAGTCTTGCCGTAGCGGCCCGTCCGAGATGAGCGCAAGATGGTTTTTGATGCTTCAAGGTAAGGCAGGTGGTTCACCCGGCTATGCCTGGGAGGCGCCTGTCTCGCCTGAAGCGCTTTCTGGTGTTTCGTATCGCCGAATCGAGCCGTCTTACCGGCTGAAACCGTGATCCGCCGCAACACAAAGACAGAGCTTCACCAATGGCAGGTCAACTTGCCGTCTTGAGGCGAAGGAACGGCCTGCCCGATCGTCTCTTACGATCGCCGATCCTCTCCCCTCATCCATGACCACCACTCCTGTGAAAAAGGATGTCCAACTGCCATGTTCAACAGGCGGCTGGTCTGGCGATGCGCGCATAATCCCGGGCGTCATCAGGCCTACCGCCTTTGTGGCGAACGAACCGCATCGAGCTCCGTTGCAGCGAGACCTTGATCGTCTCGTGCAGGGATAAGGACGCGCGACACGTTCCATCGGTGGACGCGTCGATTCTCCTCTCTACAATGAGCCTGCCGATTACAGCAATCTCCGTTATTGTGTATCGCCGTATCGAGTCGATTCGCCGGATGAAACGATGATTCG
>CAZWWW010000113.1:0-8231 GCA_964637715.1 uncultured Phycisphaeraceae bacterium
AGTTTGCCGATGCGCGACTCGGTATCGGCTACGAACGAAGCCGCACGTTCGCAGGCCGCATCGACCTGTTGCTTCGCCCCATCCGCGATTTCGTGCAATGCCCGTTGAAACGCCGTGCGGTGGTCCTCGATAGTCGATTGGCACAGCGCCAGAACGCGATCGCGGCAGGTGGACTCAAACCGGGTGAACTCCTCACCCGCTTTATTAAGTGTTTGGCGTACCCCCGCCGCTCTTTTTTCGAGATCGACGGCGGCGTGCTCCGCGTGCTCGGTGCAGGCGTCGATTTTTTGTTCCAACGCCTTGACGTCATCCTCCGCTCGTTCGGTATGTTCGCGGAGTTTCACGGTCAGCGTTTCGATTGGGTTATCGCTGAGCGCCCGGTCGAGTTGCTCAACACGCGCGTCGGCGCTTTTCACCAGCGCGCTCATCCGTTCGGTCCTCACGGCACAGGCGTCGGTTGCCTCGGAAACTTGATTCTTCGCCTCCGTGAGTTGCGCCTGCAGGGATTGGCCCGAGGCCATCTCCTTCATAAGCTGCGCGACGCGATCCTGAACCTCGTCCGCTTTTTCCGCGATCACCCGCGCCACCGAAAGCAACTTGGTTTCAACGCGCTCGCCGTTGGTGCATGCACGATCGATGGCTTGAACCCGTTGTGTCACCTTCGATAGCGATCGCATCGTCTCCGGCGCCGCCCGCTTCAGTCCACCGATGACGCGCTCCGCCCGTTCGGTCAGCGCCTCGAGGTGTTTTTCGATGGCCTGTTGTTGGGCGATGGTGGACTCGCTCGATCCCGCCATCCGGTCCGCACGGGCCAGGGCACGCTCCAATCGATTCAGCAGCGCTTCGCCGCGCACGAACAAAGAGTCCATCGAATCCAGCAGCACATCTTGATCTCGCTGTTCCGCGAGCGCGGACGTCGCAGCATATTGAACCGCATCGCCGCCGGGCCATTCGCCGCCACCGTCTGGATCGGGCGACCAATCGGTGCGGTCGTCGCCCTCGAACGACGCAGCATCTGCCTCGCCCGCCGTTTGATCAGTAGACGGTACGCATACCCGGTCACCGGTGTCAGCGGGGCGTGCCGTAGCGCCGGTCGGCAGCCCCAGAGATTCAACATTCATAGAACGTTCGCGTTCAATGGACCCGCCGTCCATGGCGATCAGTGTGGACGCTGTGATGCGTGATTCGTCGGCACCATAGGCGGCGAGCATCGCCTGGTTACACACATGATTGATCAACCGCGGGATACCGCGCGTTCGCTCGTGAATCCACGCCACGGCGTCCGCATCAAACAGGGGCGAATCACTTGCACCGGCTTGTGCCAGTCGATGGGCGATATACCCGCCCGTTTGCGCGCAGGTCAGCGGCGCGAGTGTGCGCTCGCCGAACAGGCATTGTTTGAGTCGCGCGTGCTCGGGCTTGTCGAATTGTTCCAACAGTCGCGGCTGGGCGGTAAGGACAATGGTCAACAGCTTGGTCCCGCCCGATTCGAGTTCGGTCAGCGCCATGACCTGCGTCAGGTTGTTGGCGTTCAGGTTCTCCGCCTGATCGATGAACAGCACGTTGCGGCTTTCATCGCGATGGTGGCGCGCCAGGTGTCGGGCGAGCCGCGATGTTCGGCGGCTGTCGCTGCCGCGCGATGACGAAACCGAAACCCCAAACGCTTTACACGCTTCGCGCACCACATCCCGTTTTCCGCTCGCGGGCCACGTCAAAACTACAGCCTGGTCGGTAGCGCTGAGACGCGGAAGCATGGCACGCACAAACTGCGTCTTACCCAGTCCCGCCTCGCCGATAACCAACACCGCACTGCGGCCAAACCGAATCTCATATTCAACGGCGGCGAAGGTTTCATCCAGTTCGGGCGTGCGGAAGGTAAACGCTGCGTCCGCGCGATCATCGAACGGTCGGCGGTCGGTGCCGAACACGTCATGGTGCATACCGCGATCTGTTGCCGAATCGGGTGTGGACGCCGCCACCACGCCTGTCGGTTGTTGTTCGTTCATGTAGGTGATCTCCACGCTGACCGAGAATCCGCGCATACGAAAACAGAGAACGGCCACTGGACGCAACCGTACCCGGGTTCCCACCAGAGCATCGACCGGTTATGGGGCGGGCTGAACTTATCGGGCAGAGGAATCCTGCTTCCTCACGACCACAACGTGGGTCATGGCGTTGGGTGGGTGTATTGAATGCCTGTAGACCACCAGGCGGCTGGCGGCGAGATGGTTCATGTCGCCTTCGCGCTCGTTGCAAGATAGGGGTGTCGGTCGGGTCTCACGACCAACGCCTGGCTTCGACGACCAATAGCTGACACCGCCCTGCGGTATCAGCGCTGCGCATCCGGTTCGCCTGGGCCATCGGAATCTGAATCGTTCATGGAATCGGTGTCCGACGCATTGGAACCCGGAAGATCGTGTTCGACGACCACCGTGCGGGCCAGCATGTCTCCGAGGCGCTGACGACTCGGTGTCAGCACTACCAGCACCGCCATGGCCACGAAATGAAACTCCACGACCCGTAGGATGTTTCGAACGAACACAGCCTGTACCGTACACGGTTCGCCACCCTCACCCACCACATAGCAGCCGACGATCCGCTTGCCGAATGTTCGGCCAGCAAACAGTTCTTGAATACCCGCATACAGTCCGAACACCGCGCCCGCCAACGCCCCCGACCAGAACATGGGGCCCGATTGGAGACGTTGGCCTTGCATGAGTTGCTCGCCGACCGACAGATCCGGTGCCCCCGCCCGCCACAGCGCAAAAACGATAGGAATCCACACCGGCGCGACAATGGCCAAATCAATCACAAACGCGAGTCCGCGCCGCTCCAATCGCGCGAAGCGTTGATCCGGCTTGATCGGCGCGAACGCAATCACCCTGTCTCTACGCCACACAAAAACCGCCACCAACGCGGCGGCCAGCACGGCGTATTGCAGGGCATGTCGTGCGGTGGGCGTCAGCGTCGGGGCGGGTAAGGTGGTCAGGGCATGTACGGTCGCGGGTGGTTCAACAGGTGCGCCGGAATCAACCGACCAGAGCCCGACACGAAGCGTGCCCGATTCGTCCAGCGTCGCCACGGCCACCGTATCGCCGAACATGGTCGCGGCGAACGGCGTCGAAAAGGCTGTCGCCAAGCCGCCGTCCTCCAGCATCGTCACCGATGGGGACCACGCTTTTCCGTTCCAGCGATCCAAGGTCACATCGGTTCCCGAATCAACAGGTCCCGATGAAACGACCCACGTTTGCTCATCGCGCCAAGCTGCTGCCACGGGCATTTCGCCCGACCGGGGCATGGCCCCGACGTTCTTAAACGGATCATCCGCTCGCGCCGACCACCACAACGTTACCGAAGAAGTCGACGCCGGATCGGCGCCGGCGAACAAGAGCAGACCCCCATCGTTCGCCGAAAGACACGCGATGCGCTCCTTTCGGGTCAGCCCGGTGGGACCGGGTCGGTCCACGTGCCACCGCCCGCGGTCATACCGGACAATAACCAAAGACCCTTGCAGCCGAGCGGCGTTTTTCAATACCACACCGTCGTCGCCCACGGGGGGGTGTTCATCCGGTTCCGTGGTATCATCGTCAGCCTGCTGCTCGACAGGCTCATCGTCGCTGAACGCCCGATCCAGCGCCAGACGCCGCGCGCGATCCTCTTCAATCTTCTCCGCCACGCGCACCGTAACCACCGCGTAGAGCAGATGATTCGTTTCGTCGGAGGCCAGGACGAACGGGAGCGCGCCGTCGGGAAGTTTCATCTCAAGCGATACCGGGGTCGGAGCCGGCGTGACGCCGAATCGAATCGGCGAAAAGCGACGATGCGTGCCGTCGTGAAAGAAAACATGAATGTTCGTACCGAGCAGCGTCGCCGCGTCGATCCGACCCGTCACAACAGGACCGCGCCAATACCGTCCCTTCACCGCGTCACCGGCTGTCCGGTACGCAAAACGTACCAGCTCCACGTTCTGCGCGTCCGTTTGATTCTGGTAGATCCAAAGGATTTTTTCGTTGCCTAGCAATCCCAGCGTAGCGCTCGCCACGCCGCCCTCGGCGCGAGCCGATTCGGTAGCAAGACTTCCAACCAGCGCCCATAGAATCAGCGCCGCACCGGAACAGGCTCTATTCTCCCACAGCGGTCGATTCACTGTTTTTTCCTATAGATTGTCTCGGTACGGCGACATACAAAACGGTGTACAACAGGGGGAGCACGCCGTGAATCCGGATCGAAGGAACCGCCGGCGAGCGCGATAGAGCAAGCTCTGTTTTTGTGTAGCGGTTGAATCATTGTTTCATCCGATAAAACGACTCGATTCAGCGATACACCATCTCAGAAAACGCGCTGGTGCTTTGTCATACCTTGTTTTTGGGGTGGCATCGGCAAGCAGCAGCTTGCCCGTGTTGTTCCCGAGGCAGTCACGGGCAAACAAGTTTGCCCATGCCACCCACAACGAACCCTAAGATAAGCTGTGACGCTGCACTAGTGCAGTGTCACAGCTAAGAATTAGGGTGTACCACTGCTTTTGAGCAGTGTAGGAACCCGAAACGGCGCGGACCCAACCCTAAAATTAAGTTGTGACGAAGCACTAGTACCGCGTTTCACAAGTGTCGCGACTAATCCCCGGGGCTCAATCGCGGCGACTCCATGGGGTAGGCCGGAACGGTCGCCCGTGGATAGTCGCACTATGTATGAAACGCGGTACTAGTCGACGTCTATGCTTCGAACCCACCTCGTCTCGATGGGCAGCGACGCGTCCGGCGGATGGGCACCGGGCAGCCGCCGCGTCGTTTGTCCGTCAAACCAAAGGCGCCCACGCACTACGGCGCACACGCCCGCGGTGTGGCAAACTGCGGACCCTTCGGCCCCACCTGCGGCACCAACCGCCATGTGCTCACACGAAAGCGCATCCGTGCTCCCGACCCCGGCCATTCCGCGACCATCTCGTAGGGGAGCATCGGCCCCTCCGGCTCGATACGGCGATATTCGGTCAGGCGCGACGACAGGACAACGACGCCTTCGTCGTCCCGAAACACAACCCGGCGTACCAGCCGTGGCGGAAACCGATCCAACCAGTACTCCTTTTTCAACACAAGATGACCGTTCTCGTCGCGCACCAGAATCAGGATTTGCTGGGCGTCCGCCACGATGCGTTGAACGATGTCCGTCCGCGCCGCCCCGCGCAGGTCACCGATCAACCGCAAGCCCAGTGCGTCGGCGATCTGGTCGGGACGAATCGGCAGCTCAGCCGAAGAATCTTCCGGTTCACCCTGATACCCGCACCGGTACCCGTCGTCCTGCTTGCTGTAGATCCAATAGCGCTCGTCGTTCGAGCCGAACAGGAATTGTCGACCGCCCAGCTTCTTCAAATCAAAGCGAACATAATCGGGAGCCAGGAAAAACAACACCCCGTCGAGTTGATAGTGCCGCCGTCGACCTTTCGACGTGAAATATCCGTCCACTGAACCGCCGGCCCGAATCGTACCGCGCACGCGCGAAACATTGGCGTCCACTACGTGGATGGCGTCGATCATGGCCAGCGGCGGGGCGGGTGTTCGCTGGGGCTTGGGTGACGTGGCGCATCCCGACGGCAGTACCGGGATCGCGACTATCAACAAGAATGCACCTGAGCATCGGCGAATCATGAGGCCTCCGCTTCCGCGTCGGACCCGTGGGAGGCGCACACGGTAGACGCAGGGGGCACATCGGGGTCGGTAGGGCCGTTCGCCTGATCGACGTTCGCCCGGTCCATCTCATCCACCCACTGCGCCGTGTCGCCGTGCAGGATGGCCGAAAGCTCGCCGCTTACTCCCTCGATTTGGTCATCAGTGAGCCGCGGATTCACGACGCGGTGTTCCGTGTGGTCGCGCGGGGTGAGCATGGTCCAGACTTCGACGCCGTCCACCCCCTGGGAGGATACATATTTCAAGAGTCGCTTTCTCATAAGGATGAGTGCAAGTACAAACCGGAATTGGACGCGGACATCCGCCGTTTCATCCGCCAGGCGCAGAAAGAAGTTCATCAGCACGTCGTCGTCGACAAGCAGTCTGCGCCGCTTTTCTTTGACCGGCACGTGCCCGCGAAAGTAGCAGTAAGAGCCTTCGGGCGGACCGCTCCAGCCTTCGGCGCTGTAGTCCGCGCGGCGGAACGAGTCGCCCTCCTCGAACAAAACGGTGTAGAACTCGTCCCCTTCTCGCAATACAGCCCCGGTGGCTGCGCACCTACACTTCATCGGTTCGAACTGATACTGGTGCTGGGCCATGTTTCCTCAATAAGTGGGTTGCCGCGTCATGGTAGCGGTGGATCGGACATTGGACGCGCTAGGCCTCACGCCGTCAACCCGTGGACGCGCCCGCGTTTTGGCAAGGGTCCGCGACAGTTCAGGCCGCTTGAAGGTAGGGCGGATGGTTTACCCGGTTGGAGCAAGCTCTTTCCTTGTTCACCGATCGAATCACTGTTTCATCCGGTACAACGATTCGATTCGGCGAGGCACGGTATCAGAAAATGCCCGATGCCGGGTGGTTCACGTGCCTCGACCACGGCAGGTCAACCTTTCGCCTTGGAGCGAAAGAACGACCTGGCCCACCATCTTTTTCGACCGCTGATCCTGTCACGCACCCCGCTTTTTTGGGTGGTACCGGTCTTGCGTGTAGGAAGTCCCGGCGTATGCTTAAATGGACTTGCTCTCGCGGATGGGTACAGGGAGTGAGCGGGTGGGGCGTGGCGCGGTTTGACCATGCCCCCCGCGCAAGGAGGCACCTCGTGGCTCGATACGGAACAAGACGCAGACGGCACCGTTTTCCAACGCTCCTCGTCGTCGGGGGCGGCGCTTTAGTGGCGGGATGGTGGATCTATCCGGTCGATGCTCCCTCTCACATTCCCGAACCGAGCCCCGCTCGTCCGGCGCTGACCACGGATCGACCCGAGGTCTTGGGCAATGGCACACTCCAGACCGAGGTGCCCGAGCGCGGTGAAAGCCCACTGACCGTACGGGGCGCGAACCAGGATCCCCCGCCTTCACCAGATCGAAAGTTGGCTGCGTTGATTGAGTCGGGCAAAAAAGCCCTCGCCCGAAACGATCTTCTGGCGGCGCGCGGTGATTTCAGCGAAGCGATCAATCTAAGTACGGATGCTTCGGAGCGGGCGATGCTCCGCGCTGAGTTGACCCGCATCGGCAACGAAACCATCTTTTCGTCGCGCGTGCTCCCCAACGATCCGCTCGTGGATCGATATGTCATCAAGCCGGGTGATTCGCTCGGTAAGATCGCCACCGCCTACAAGGTGTCGGATGATCTGATCGCCCGCGTCAACGGCATCCGCGACAAGAATCGCATACGCGCGGGACAGGCGATCAAGATAATCAAAGGGCCGTTTCGCGCCGTGGTCAATACGGAGGACTACAGCCTGGGGCTTTATCTGGGCAACACGTTCGTCAAGCAGTTTCGTGTCGGACTGGGACAGGACGAAAGCACGCCGCGCGGGGAATGGGAGGTGGCTACCAAGCTGGTGAACCCGACCTACTATCCGCCGCGTGGGGGGCACATCGTAGCCGCCGACGACCCCAACAATCCGCTGGGCGAACGGTGGATCGGCTTGCACGGTATCTCGGGCGAGGCGGTGGGGCAGCTTCGCTACGGCATTCATGGCACCAACGAACCCGACAGCATCGGCAAGAGCGTATCGCTCGGGTGCGTGCGAATGCACAACGAAGACGTTGAAACGGTGTTCGAATGCCTAGTCGAGAAACACTCGACCGTCATCATCCAGTAGGCGCGCACAATACACAACCCGCATGGCGTTCATCAAACAGATTAGCGATGAGGAGGCGACGGGGCTGTTGGCCCGGTTGTATGAGCAAGCCCGCCGCCGCGCCGGGCGCGTCTTCAGTATTTTACGCATTCAGAGTCAAAACCCCCAGACGCTCCAGGCGGGTATGGGCTTATACACGACGTTGATGTTCGGTGCGTCGCCCCTCTCTCGTGCGCAACGAGAGATGCTGGCGGTTGTGGTGTCGCGCGAGAATGACTGTTTTTACTGAACGGAAGCCCACGGGCGCGATCTCAGGTCGGAGATCAAGGACGACGAACTGGTTGCACGGATCAAGACGGATTACACCGGCGCGCCGTTGGCTGATGTCGACCGCGCCCTGTGCGATCTGGCAACCAAGCTGACACGTACACCGGGGGCGATCGAACGATCCGATATCGAGCGGCTTCGCGGTGTGGGTCTTGACG